>NZ_JTLA01000016.1:0-33696 GCF_000799055.1 Ensifer sp. ZNC0028 | reverse complement strand
ATCGCTGCCACCTTCACCTACTGGTGCAATTGAGTCCGGACCCTAGCGCGCGCAACCGCGCCATCAGTTCCTCGACGGCAAAGGGCTTGGAAAGGTAATCGTCGGCGCCGGCATCGAGACCGCTGACCCGGTCGTTGATCGATCCGAGCGCGGTCAGCATCAGGATCGGCGCCTCGACGCCGAGGCTTCTGAGCTTCGGAATGAGATCCAGCCCCTCGCCATCGGGCACCCGGCGGTCAAGCACGACCACGTCATAGGGCCAGAGCTCGGCAACGGCCTCGGCGTCGGCGAGCGTCGAGACATGATCGACGATCACCTGGCGCCGCGCCAGGGCAGCCTTGAGGGCCGAGGCCATCTCCGGCTCGTCTTCCAGCAGCAAGATGCGCATGCGAGTTCCCCCTCTGTGCCCGCTATGCGGGTCGCCGATCCGTCACGTCGCCTGCCTGAGGCGTCATTCGCATTCCAGCTTCGGCTGGCGGAAGTTGGTGATGTACCAGCGGCCCTGCTGCATCCGGGCGTAGAAGCTATAGAAGCACTCCTGCTCCTCGACATAACCCGGTGTCGAATACTCCTCGTAGCGCATTCCGCGGCGGGTGTCCCTGATTTCGCCGCTCGACGAGCCGGCGACGACATTCGTCGAGATCTTGCGCCATTGATAGGCGCGCTCGTTCCAGCCAAGTTCCAGAATGTTGGTGGGCGGACCATAGTCGATGATGACGGATTCGACCGGTTGGCCGATATAGGTCTTCATCGTATCGGATGCACAGCCGGCCAACAGAGCGGCGGCGGCGAAGCAGGCGAGGGTGCGAAACCCCATTGTGGAGAGCATGGCGGATCCCGGTTTTCCTGCAGCGCTAGTCGTCCACGGGACGCGCGAGGCCAGCAGTTGTCGTTGACGTGCCGCCTGTCCGGACCGACTGCGGTCCGGATCGATGCGACGACTGACCGGGAGCTAAAGCGCCAAGATTACAGGGGCATTGCAGGGCCGCGGCGAAGCTCGCGAAAGCCGCCCCGACGAAGCTGGCGACCGCGCAACGGATATCGCTTCGACCGATAAAGCGCTGCTTGCTGCTTAGGCAGCGCGGTCTGCGTCACGGGCTTGCGTGGCCTTGGGATCCGCTGCGTAAACCAGGCCCGGCTTGACGATCCATTCGCCCGTGCGAAGTGCCAGCACGTCAAAGCCGCCGCCCGCCAGGCGCGGCGCGACGCCGACGAAGCGGTAGACAAGACCATCTCCGTCGCGCACGGCCTCCTGTATCGGGCAACCGCCCAGAGACCCGATGACGGCGCCTTCGAACGCGACATCCGCCAGCATGAAATATTCCGTTGGCAGGCGTCGGCTGGCTCTGCGGGAGAGTTTGAACCCGTTTGTGAATTTCATAATCTTGCTCGTCTGAGACGCTTTCGGATCCGGCAAGGCCGGTGCCGGCAAGCGTCTGCGTTGTTCTGCTCGCGTCCGGAGCCGGACGGTATGCCGCCAACGGAAAATCCGGCCGATCGCAGGAAAGGTGAATGCAGCGGCACCGGGTTGCGGCGCGGCACGTCTCAAGCCATTCAAAAGCGGCACCAGCATGGCAGCTTGCCTGGGGCAAAACGACCTGTCGGCTCATTGCCTTCAACTGCTTCTATCGCGCGGATCGGCGTAGGATTTCGCTTGGGAAGGCGGGTCGGAAAGATCAGGAAAGGATAAAGGGAGGTGGGTTGTGCGCTGCTTGACTTGGCGGGACGCTAGCAAAGCATTGCGCTATGCGCTGGGTGTATCTCACCGCCAAACAAGGGGCTAAGCGTCGGCTCGGAGAGCAGGAACCCTTGCACATGCGTTGCGCCGGCGCCTTGCGCGGCCTCGAATTGCGCATAGGTTTCAACGCCTTCGACCACGACGACGGGGGCGACGCAGGAAGCCAGGCCTACCATGTGCAGGAGGAACCGCTCCGCGTCGGGGCGTCCAAGCCGCAGGAAGAAACCGTCGATCTTCACGATATCGACCGGCAGGGACAAAAGTGCTTCCGGTGTCGAAAAACCCGTTCCGAAGTCATCGACGGCGACCCGATAACCAAGGTCACGCACGCTCCGCACGAAGCGTGCGGCCGTCGGAAGCGCCGAGATCGGTAGGCTTTCGGCGAGTTCGAGTACGATGCGCGATGCCAGCCGCCGATGGGTCGACAGCAGATCGAGAAGGAGCGTCCGGTTGCGCTCGTCACAGATGCTCTCGACTGAGATGTTGCAGCCGAGGTCACCAGAGGGATGATGCGCCAACCAGTCGAAGGCAAGCGTGAGCATGTGCCTGTCCAGCGCCGCGATGCGCCCGGCCGCCTCCAGATAGCGTACGAACTCGCTGGCGGTCATGACCTCTCCGTCCGGCCGGATGATCCTTCCCAGACACTCCGAATAGAGTACGGTGCCGACATCGGCTACGGCATTGACGTGTTGAAGTGAAAACCCGACGCGCCCTTCTTTTGCTGCGTGGTCGAAAATTTCCACAACACGATCAAGCATTTAAACTCCATTGGCTTGGACGCGGGTCCGGCTGCAACCGCCGGCCTACCAGGGTGGGTCGGCGGCTCACTCCGGCTATTGGGCAATTTCCGGCTCGGGCTCGACGACAACCACCGTTGGCGGCGGCAGCGTTTCGCGGATTTCGTCGATCTTGCCGTTGGCCGGGCCGACGCCGAGAATCCCCTTGGCTTCGTCGACCATATCGTCGCTTACCACGCCGTCTCGGGTGAAGCTGGCCAAAGCCTCGCGCAATGCCTCGTCACTCAGTGCTGGATCCGCGGGGATGGCGTCGACGCCGTTTTCGGCCTCGAAATGTGCATAGGCGACCGCATAGGCGGAAATGGCAGCCATCTTCGGGTCATTCGAATTGAGATAGGCGTGGTAGTTGCGATTGAGCGAACGGAAGCCGGGTGTCGCTCCCGGCGTCACCGGTTCGACCACCGGGTCCGATACGATTGCGACCGACTTGGCGGCTTTTTCAACCCTTACCGATTTGGCCGCATTGGATTTGCTGCCGGAGCTCTCGGATTTGTGGTGCGACTTTTCAGTCGAGCGCTCGCTTTTCGTTCCCTTGCTTGCGCGGGAATTGTCGGATTTGCCGTGACTGGAACTGCTACGACTGGAACTGCTACCGTGACTGCTGCTGCTACCACTGCTACCGCCGCCACCACCATTGCCGCCACCGTTACCTCCACCGCCGCCGCCGCCATTGCCGCCTTTGGCGTAGGCTGAATCGATCAGGCCCAGGGGAGCGGCAGCCATCGGGGCGACGGCCAGCGTCAGTGCTACGATGCTGCGGGCGATCAGTTTCGCAGGCATGATAATCTCCATGTTTCCAATCCGTTGTTCTCCGTTCCTTTTCGGACTCAGCGAACACCCTTGCTGCAAGCGACGATATCCGCGCCCCGGAGAAGCTGCCATCGGCCCCAGACCATTGCCTCCGTGCCTAGGACTTAGGTCCTATTCCGCGGCATCAAAGGTCCGAAGGCAGTGAGGGGAGCCGGCGTTGTCATTGACCCTGCTGCGAGAGTGGTTAGGTTGGCGCGGCCTTGCTACAATCGGCGCGCCGCGCGAGCCGGCGGCCCGATCCGAGAGACCTGGTGCACGTCCAACACCTTATCACCCGCTGGAATTCTCAATCTCTCGCCACGCAGTTTCTGCTGATCGGAGGCGCGGTCGCCGCTTGCGCGATGGTTCTGGTCGGCGCCTTCGTTTCGAACAGGATTGAAGACGCTGTTACCCGGAATTCCGCTGCAACGACGGCGCTCTACGTCGACAGCGTGATCGCGCCGTTGCTGCCCGACATGCAGACGAACGAGGTGCTCGACGAAACGGTCGCCCGTGCGCTGGACGAGACGCTTGGCCAGGGGGCGCTCGGTGAACGCCTCCTCTCGTTCCGCCTGTGGCGTGCGGATGGCACGCTTCTCTATTCGAGCGACCAGGCGGGCGTCGGCACCAAGGTGGAGCCAAGCGAGGAACTTCAGACCGCATTTTCGGGAAAGATGGTCGCCCGCTTTGACCAGGCAGGGGATGGAACCACGGACGAGACGGCGGCGGTGCCGGCGCTGGCCATCTACAATCCCGTGCTGCAGCCCTGGTCCGGCCAGGTGGTCGCCGTCTCGGAATTTCACGAAGTCGCCAATGATTTCGAGCAAAGCCTCAATCAGGCCCGCGCTCACACATGGTTGGCGGTCGCAGCCTTCACCCTTGCCTTCTTCGTCGTGCTGTCGGCGATCGTGCTTCGCGGCAGCAAGACGATCGAGAGCCAGCGGCATGCGCTCGCCCAGCGCGTCGACGAGCTTTCGGCATCGCTGGCGCAGAACGAAACGTTGCGCGGCCGGCTGCAGCGCGCGTCGCAGCGCGCCACCGCCTTGAACGAAAGCTACCTGAGGCGCATCGGCGCGGATCTGCATGATGGCCCCGCCCAGCTCGTCGCCTATGCTTCGCTGAGGCTGGGCAGCGAGACCCTGAAGCGCGACGCGACGCCGGCGGCCACCCGTGCGCGCGAAATCGGCGCGATCAAGGCGAGCCTCGACGAGGCGATGCAGGAAATCCGCACGATCTGCGGCGGCCTGGTTCTGCCGCAGATCGAGACGGCCGGGCTGGCAGAGATCCTGCAGCGATGCGTGAAGGCTCATCAGCAACGCACCGGGTCGGCGGTCGAACTCATCCTTGCCGATCCGCCGGACCGTCTGTCGCAGGCGGCAAAGATCTGCATCTACCGCTTCGTGCAGGAAACCCTCAACAACGGCTATCGGCACGCCGGCGGCGTGAGGCAGCAGGTGTCGCAGCGGACGGTCGGCGACCGTGTCACCATTGAGGTCGCCGATGGCGGGCCGGGATTTGACCCCGACAAAGTTCCGCCCACAAGTCTTGGTCTTGCCGGTCTGCGCGAGCGGATCGAAAGTCTCGGCGGAACGTTCGAGCTCATCGTCGAGCCGACCGGGACCACCGTTCGCATGACGACCAGCGTCAAGGAGATCTGACAATCATGACGTCAAGGATACGCGTTGCCGTGGTCGACGACCACCCTCTGTTTCGCGAAGGCGTGACCCGGAGCCTGTCGGAGATCGAGGGGTTTGAGATCGTCGCCGAGGGCAGCTCGAAGGACGACGCGACCGAGATTGCGCAAAGCTTTGGACCGGACGTGATGCTCATGGATATCTCGATGCCCGGCGGCGGGCTGGATGCCATACCGGCGATCCTGGAGGTCGCTCCGGCGCAGAAGATCATCATGCTCACGGTTTCCGAGGACGGAGACGACGTGACCACGGCGCTCGATCGCGGTGCGACCGGCTATGTGCTGAAGGGTGTCGGCGCATCGGCACTTGCCGAGGTCATCCGCACGGTCGCTTCGGGGGAGCGCTACGTGGCGCCGACCCTGTCGGCCAAGCTTTTGTCGACGAAAGCGCCGACTCAGCCTGGAAAATCCAGCCTGGTCGCAGGCCTGACGCCGCGCGAAAAAGAGGTCCTGCAACTGGTGGCGGCCGGCATGAGCAACAAGCATGTCGCCATCGAGCTGGACCTGCAGGAAAAGACCGTGAAGCATCACATGACGCAGATCATGACGAAGCTGGGGGTCGCCAACCGCACCGAAGCGGCAATGGTTCTGCGCGACGCGCGCGAGCTTTAGCTGCCGGGACCGACGGAAACCGCCGCCGCACCGGCGCGGATCATAGGCGTGCTAGTGCGCGAATGTCTGCATGCGCTGCTTGTCGGCTGATGTCGCGCGCCGGTTGATGATCGTCCGTCCGCGGGCATCCTTCATGATGTAGCGCCCCTTCCTGACCTGCTCGGTTATGCCGCCCTTGTGGCGGATACCGGCTTCGCCCTCGCCCTCGTCGTCGGCGTCTTCACTGGAGCGGGAGGCCTTGGAGTTCCCGCTGGAACGGTTTTCGTTGGAATTCCCGTTTCCATTGCCGTTGCCACCGCCATTGCCATTGCCATTATTGCCGCCGCCGTTCCCGTTTCCACCGCTATTGCCGCCACCGTTGCCACCATTCCCGCCACCGTTGCCGCCGCCATTGTTGCCGTTTTTGGCAAGGGCGGCCGTCTCGGTGATCGAGAGCCCCGCGCGGGTCAGATCGAACTTGTAGGGAAGGGTCGTCACCAACAGGACCGCGGGCCAGAAGAATGCAGCAAGAAAAATCCGGCAACTGGGCATTTCAGTCCTCTGGCACTGGGCAAGACGCATAGTTGGGTACATTCCGGCGGATACCGGCATTCTCGACTTTGCTCATGGCCGGCATGGCCAGTCAACGCGCGTCCGCGCCGTTTACGCTTTCCCAGACCTTTCCCCGGCGACGGCCGGACAATCGTCGGATTTCCTTAAGACCAAAGTCGGGCTCCTTGCGGCGTCGCTTGGCGGTCGCGGCCGAACGTTTCCTACCGAGCGGCGGTCTGGGGCGTGAGCCAGGTCGTCAGGCGGGGCCTGCGATCGAAATTGTCATGCACACCGTTGCATCGTTTCATTTGCCATATTCTCGACACCGAGATCGTTGACGTCTCCGGCGGGCTGGGACCACCCGGCGCTCATCGAGCGCCCGCTCCTGCGCCTCTTCGGAGGCTCGGGGGCGGGCGTTTTGCGCCTATTGAAAGATCAACACTTGTCACACGACAAATCGACCGGGCACGTCAAGAAACGCATCGTGCTGCATTTTCCCGGCTTCGAGCCGCTGGATGCCGGCAAGCATCAGGCGCGCTACAAGCGATCGGCGGTCAAGACCGCGAGACTCCAGGATTTCGATGTGCAGGTCGGGCAGGTGCAGAGCGAGGGACCCGGCCGCTATTTCGACGTGGACAGCCAGGGAGCGGACTGGCAGACAGCCAGCCGCGTCTACATCTTCGATCACGACGAGATCGTCAGACGCCTGAACGGCCGCGGCACGCTGCATAGAATGGTCGCGGGCTACCTGAGCGCCGCGCGTGTCGTCTGGGAAGGCGGTGCGTTCGGCTACTTCCGGCATGCCTGGCGGTTCGGCCTGTTCTTTCTCTTTCCGTTCTTGCTGGTGGCAATCGGCGTGGCGGGGAGCGTGTTGATCGGCACCGCGCCCTATTGGCTTGCGCTTGAATCGTCACTTCTCGTCCTAAGCGTGATCGTCGCCTATCTCGCCTTTTTCAAGCTGTTTCTCCCCTGGTCGGAGCGGTGGCACACCCTGCATCTCTTTTCCGACTGGGAGCTGGCGGTTGCCGTCGCGCGCCTGGAAAAACCCTATTTCAAGCAATGGGTTGAAGACAATCTGGCATCCGTCAGAGCAGCGCTCAGCGAGCCGGCCGACGAATATGTCATCAGCTCCCACAGCATGGGCTCCAGCATCGCTACCCAAGTGATCGGCACGCTGGTGGAGCGGGAGCCGGGCCTCTTTGCAGGAAAACGTGTCGTTTTCGTCACGCTCGGCGGCGCGATCCTGCAATGTGCTCTGTTGCGCTCGGCCGAAGTGCTGCGCGCGCGTGTCGGTGCCATCGCCCGGGTGAAGGATATCTTCTGGTTCGACGTCCAGTGCCTGACGGACGCGATCAATTTCTACAGATGCCAGGTGGTGGCCCTTGCCGGACACGGCGATGCACCCCAGCCGCCGATCGTTTTCATCCGGCTCAAGCATATGCTGTCACCGGAGCGCTATGGCCGGATCAAGCGCGACTTCCTGCGTGTGCATCGCCAATACGTGCTCGATGCCGACGTTCGCGCGCCCTTCGATTTTACGATGATGACCGCCGGGCCGCTCCCGGCTGCCTCGTTCACCAACACGGCGTGACGGCAAACAGTCCTGCCGGGGCAGGGCTGTTGCTTGCCGCTCACCTGTTCAGCACCGAGAGACCGCTCTCCCGGTCAAACAGGTGCAAGCCGTCTGGCTCGATTGCGAAGGATACGGTTTCCCCCGGCCTGGGGCAGCCGCTGGCCTTGACCAGTGCGCCGATTTCCTTGCCGGCAAACAGGAAGGTCACGAGCGCGTCGTTGCCATGAAACTCGACTAGGTCGGCGATGCCTTCGACACGATTGAGCCCGCTCTGCGCCGGCACCAGGTCGGCGGGACGTATGCCCAGCACCAGCGTCTGGCCGTGGCGAAGCGCGAACCTGTCGTCCGAGATCGCGAAGCTGCCGCCCGCACTGCGCAATAGCCAGCCGCCTTCTGTCTTTTCGGCCGTCACGTCGATGAAATTCATGTTGGGTGTGCCGATAAAGCCGGCGACGAAGAGCGTGCGCGGGCGTTCGTATATCTCGGCGGGCGTTCCGACCTGCTCGATCGCGCCACCCTTCATCAGGACGATCCGGTCGGCAAGTGTCATCGCCTCCAACTGGTCGTGGGTCACATAGATCGTCGTGGTCTTTAGCTTCTGGTGCAGCCGGGCGATCTCGACCCGCATGTGATTGCGCAGCTTCGCGTCGAGATTGGAGAGCGGCTCGTCGAACAGGAAGACGCGCGGCGTCTTGATCATGGCGCGGGCGATGGCCACACGCTGCTGCTGTCCACCCGAAAGTTCGGTCGGCTTGCGGGAGAGATAGGGCACCAGCCCAAGCGTTGCCGATACAGCGCGAATGCGCGTATCGATCTCCGCCTTCGGTACCTTCATGCGCTTCAGCCCGAAAGCGATATTGTCGTAGATCGTCATGTGTGGGTAGAGCGCATAGTTCTGGAAGACCATGGCGACGCCGCGGTCGCGAGGCGGCAGGTCGTTGACCGCCCGCCCGCCGATCGAGACGATGCCGCCGGAGATATCCTCAAGGCCGGCAATCATGCGTAGCAGCGTGGACTTGCCGCAGCCGGATGGACCGAGAAACACGATGAATTCATGATCGGCGACATCGAGGTTGAAATCCTTGATGACGTTGACGGCGCCATATTGCTTGTCGACGCTGGAGCAGACGATGTTTGCCATGGCTCAATCCTTTCCGCTGTCCATGAGGATCTGCAGCTTGATGTCGGTCGGCCGGGCCGATGCCGCCCGCTCGAAGGCCCTGATGCTGTCTTCGAACCGGAACGTCTCGGTGATCAGCGGTTTCAGGTCGACCTTGCCGGACGCGATCAGTTGCAGGGCCCGATCGAAGATGTTGGCGTAACGAAATACTGTTTCGATGCGAACCTCCTTCGAGATCGCGCCCGGTACGTCGAACTGCACGGCTTCGACCGGCAGCCCCACCAGCACCACGGCACCGCCGGGGCGCACCAGATCGAAAATCCTCGAAAAGGCCTTGGCGCTGCCGCTTGCTTCGAAGACGACATCGGCGCCCCAGCCACCGGTCTCGGCAGCGACCACGTCGGCAAAGGCTTGTTCGGCGATGTTGACCGGGGTGATGCCCGGATATTGTGCTGCGATGGCCAGTTTCTCGGCGCTGAAATCGGAGATGAAGACGCGGCTGCAGCCGCCGGCAAGGGCCGCAAGCGCCACCATGATGCCGATCGGCCCGCAGCCGATGACCGCGGCGACATCTCCGGGTGCGATCCGGGCGCGGGCGGCCGCCTGCATGCCGATGGCGAAGGGCTCGACCATCGCGCCCTCGGCAAACGAGACGTTCTCTGGAAGCTTGTAGGTAAAGGCGGCCGGGTGGATGGCGAAAGGCGTCAATACGCCATGGACCGGCGGGGTTGCCCAGAAACGCACCTTGGGATCGACATTGTAGATGCCGAGCTTGGAGGCACGGGACGAAAGATCCGGAACACCCGGTTCCATGCAGACGCGGTCGCCGACGTCGAGCGTTTCGACATTGCTGCCGACCGCGACGACGGTGCCGGCGGCCTCATGGCCGAGCACCATCGGCTCGCGCACCACATAGGGGCCGATAGCGCCGTGGGTGTAGTAGTGCACGTCGCTGCCGCAGACGCCGACCGTGTGGATGGCGATCTTGACGTCATCGGGGCCGAGTTCGAGCGGGAGATCGATCTCCCGGAGCGCGAGCTTGCCTTGTTGCTCGAGGACCAACGCTTGCATGAAGGATTTCCTTGTTTCTACTGTGTCTTGCGCTTGAAGGCGCTGTTGAGCATGCCGCTTAAGACCCCGATGAAGAGCAGCGGCGGGATGGAGAGCAGCACGACGGATGCGTTGAGGATGCCCCAGGGCACGTCGCGACCGAGCTGCGTCAGCTCCGAGGCGACGATCGGCAGCGTCTTTGCGTCCGACGTCGTCAGCATCAGCGCGATCAGGAACTCGTTCCAGACGAGCACGAAGGCAAAGGCGACAGCGCCGATCAGCGACCGAAGGGCAATCGGCAGCGCGATCAGGAAGAAGATCGCATAAGGACCGTAGCCATCGACGCGGGCAGCCTCCTCGACTTCCTTCGGCACCCGCGCAAAGGCCGGGACGCTCAGCCAGATGATGGTCGCGAGCGTCAGCAACGAATAGGTGACGATCATCGACAGGCGCGTGTCGTAAAACCCGAAATCGAGCCAGATCACCATCAGTGGAATGGCGATCGCCACCGGCGGCAGGAAGCGCAGCGACAGAACGAAGAACTGGATGTCACGGGACCACCGGTTGGGGTAGCGCGCGATTGCATAGGCGGCCGGCAGGCCGAGGACGGCACCGATCAGCACCGCGGCGGCCGATATCAGCAGCGAATTGACGAGGCCGGCAAAGACGCTTTCGCGACTGAGCACATAGGCGAAGTTGTCGAGCGTTGGCTCGAAGATGAAGAGCGGTGTCGGGGTGACGATATCGACGCGGTTCTTGAAGGCGTTGAGTGTCGTCCAGACCATCGGGAAGACGGCGGAGAAGGCGGCGAGGCCAAGGATCAGCCGGCCGATGAGACGGCCAATGGTGTGAGCGGTCATCACTGAACCCTCTTCCAGATGAAGGTGAAGGCGATCGAGGTGGCGATCATCATCAGAACCGCCATGCTGGAGGCATAGGAGATGCGGCCGGACTCGATGAAGCCTTGCGAGAAGGCGTACATGTCGAGCGTTTCGGTTGAGATGCCGGGGCCGCCGCGGGTCATGACGTAGATCAGGTCGAAGGCGCGCAGCGACTCGATCATCTTGACGAAGGCAAGCGAGATCAGCGGCGCCTTCAGCATCGGCAGCGCGATGAAGGCATAGATCTCCCAGGTCCGAGCATGGTCGAGTTTTGCGGCCTCGAACGGCTGCGGTGGCAAAGTCTCTAGCAGTTTCAGAACGATGACAGCGAAGAACAGGCCCCATTGCCAAACGTCGACCAGCGCGACGGTCGCAAGTGCAGTCGCCGGATTGGAGAGCAGGTCGAGCGGCTGGCCAGTAATCGCCTTGTAGGGGTAGGTGGCGATGCCATAGAGCGGATGGAAGGCGAACTTCCAGACGAAGGCGGCCGATACCCGCGGCAGGATGACCGGCACCAGAAACAGAAGCGCCAGCAGATTGCGCGTGCGCGGCGAGACGCATTCGAACAGCAGGATGCCAAGGCCGACGGCGATCAGGAGCGTCATGCCGACGGTCACCGCTTCCCAGGTAAGAGAGACGCCGATGGCGTTGATGAAGCGCCGATCCGAGAACAGGTCGATGTAGTTGGCAAAGCCGATAAGATTGCCGTCGGGACGACTGAGCTCCCGGTTCTGGAAGGAAATGTAGATCGCATAAGCCGTCGGCACGAGGGCGAGAACGGCGAGGATCCCCATGGCCGGGGTGAGGAACACCGCCGGCAGGTTGTTTTTTTGGCTCATGTCATGACGTCCTGCGGCTGAACGCGAAACGCGCCACCGATGGTGCGGTGGGCCACCGACCGGCCTTCCGCCTGCCGATGGCCCTGGGAGGAACGGTTACTGGCTGCGGGCAACCAAGTCCTTGGCAAAGCCGTCGAGCTCGTCGAGGCCTTCCTTGATGTCGGTGCGCGTTCCGGTGATCAGCTCCTCGAGGATGATGCCCCAGCGGTCGCCAAGATCAGGCCATTGCGGGTTCTGCCAGAAGTTGACGGCGGTGACCTTGCCGGTATCGGCGAGCGCCTGGCCGAGATCGGGGCCGTAGAGTTCGGCGAATTTCGGGCTGGTCATGATGCTGGTGCGATTGAGTTCGCTAAACTGTCCAGCTTCGAGCCGCCGGGCCTCGTTTTCCTTCGATGTCGCCCAAGCTACGAACAGACCGGCGCAGGCCTTGGATGCCTCGTCCTTGTTGGCCTTCATGCCGATCGCGAGACCATGGCCGTAGCCGCCGCCCGTCAGCGGTGCCGGAGGCGGCAGGTAGCCGACCTTGCCGGCGACCTTGGAGGATTTCGGATCGATCGCCATACCGACCAGCGGCGTGGATTCGATCAGCATCGCCACCTGGCCGGAGGTAAAGGCGCCGACCGCTTCGTCCCAGCCGCCGGTCTGGCTGCCCGGTGCCGAGTACTTGAAGAGTTCGAGATAGGTCTCGGTCGCCTTGACCGCCTGTTCGCCGTCAAAAACCGGCGTCTTGCCGTCGAACCAGTTGCCGCCAAAGCCCTTGAAAAATGGCATCCAGCGCCAGACATTGGCGCCCGAGCCGCGCTGGCCGCGAAGAGCTGTGCCGTAGATGCCCTGGTCGGGCTGATTGAGCTTCTTCACTGCGGCAACATATTCGTCGAGCGTCTTCGGCGGCGTAATGCCAGCGGCCTCGAGCAGGTCCTTGCGATAGACCATCAGGTCGCCGCCGCCGGTGACCGGCGCAAACCAGACCTTGCCGTCATAGGTCGCAACCTTCTGCCGGCCCGGATCGAAATCGGCATAGTCGTATTCCGCCGGATAATAATCCGTCAGCGGCGCGACCCAGCCGGCCGACGCAAACAGCGCCACATTGGCTTCGTCGATGTAGTAGACGTTGTATTTGCCGATGGTCGAGGCGTCGGCCTTGGTCTTGGCGCGCCGATCGTTTTCGTTGAGATAGTCGATCTCGAAGGATGCGCCGCCGGATAGCTTCTCGAATTCGGACTTGTAGTCCTCAAGCAGCGTCAGCCCGTCGCGGGGCTGGGCCAGCACCTTGATCGTGCCGGAGCATTCGGCCGCGACCGCAAGAGTCGTCAGGCCGGTGGAAAAAAGGCATGCAAAGGCGATGCTCGAAACGAGCGTTTTGGCTTTAGTCATTGTGAAAAGACCTCCCCAGGTCTGCGATGCGCGCCGGATACTCCTCAGGTCCGGTGCGTCTCCTAATAGCGAACCGTTTCGCTGATCCTGATGATAGACCTTACACTCCGCCGAACTAGCGTGCCCGATGCGGCGATTCTATACTTTCATGCGACATTTCGCCCGCAAAGGACTATTTGCAGCGCAGCAAAATGCAAGGATTCATCGTTGGCGTCCGAACGTGGCGCCCTAAGAGCGGGACGTACGACGCTGGCCTGTCAGCCGCCGGTAGGCCGACGGCGTCATCTTGTGCTGGCGCAGAAAGGTGCGGTTGAAGTTGGAGATGTTGAGGTAACCGACTTCGAAGCAGATGTCGGTGATCGGCATGTCGGTTTCGGCCAGCAGCTTGCAGGCCTGCCAGATGCGCAGCTTGTTGACATGGTCGGTAAAGGTGTTGCCGGTGTTCTTCTTGAAGAAGCGGGAAAAGGCCGTTTCGCTCATGCCGGCCTGCCGGGCGAGATCCGCAAGATGAATGTCGGTGGCGATGTTCTCGTAGATGAAGGCGAGCGCCCGGCGCAGTGCATCGAGCGATTCCTGGTCGAGCTCCGGCGCGAATTCCGGCGAGGAGAGCAACTCGTATTCCTCGGTGTCGACGAGGAGATTGAGCAGCTGGATGAACAGCGAGAAGCGCGAAAGCCCTTTCAGGTTACCCATGCGCTCGATCAGCTCCGCGCCTTGCGCCCGCGTCTCTCCATGAAACACCAGGCCGCGCTCGGCGCGGGCGAAGAAGGCTTCGAGTTCTGCAAATTCCGGCAGTGTGTCGGTGATCTCGCGCATGCGGTCCGGATGAAACTGGATGACGATGTCGCGCCCCTCGATCACTTCGCCGGGCTCGGTGACCGTCACCCAGTCATGCGGCAGGTTGCTGCCGATGACAGTGAGATAACCCGGACCGAACTGGCCGATATGATCACCGACGAAGGCAAGGCCCGAGGCCTTGCGGATGAGATGGATTTCGATCTCCGGATGGAAGTTCCAGACGTTGCGTTCCCACGGATAATCGTCCAGACGCCAAAGGAAGGTCTCGTTGACGCCGGTAACGATGTGCTCGAAGGTCGGCGGGTTGGTTGCGAGCGAAGCGGGCTTTGCCGGCGCGCGTTTTGAGCCCCGCGCCGTACTCATTGCCTGACCCTCCTTCGCGCCGTGTCTATCGGTCGTCTCCTTTGGAGAAGGAGCGGCCGCCTATTGCACCCAAGCCGCCCCGTTTTCCGAAACTATGTCAGGCGCGCTCGGCCCAGATCTTCGCGAGTTCCACCAGCGTCTTGACGCTACGATCCATGTCCTGGCGGCTGACCCATTCGAGCGGCGAGTGGAAGGCGTGGCCGCCGGCAAAGAGGTTGGCCGAAGGCAGACCCATGTAGGACAGACGAGAGCCGTCGGTGCCGCCGCGGATGCTGCCGCGCACTGGCTGCATGCCGGCGCGGCGGATCGCCTCGATGGCATTCTCGACGATCTCCGGGTGACGGTCGAGGATGGCCTTCATGTTGCGATACTGCTCTTTGACCTCGAAGCTGTAGGTCGAGCCCGGATAAGCCGTCATCACATCCTTGACGATGCCTTCGAGCATGGCTTCCTTCGTGGCCAGGCCTGCCTCGTCGAAGTCGCGCACTATGAGGCCGAGCTGCGCCTTGTCCATTGAGCCGCTGACACCGGTCGGGTGCACGAAGCCGTCGCGCCCTTCTGTGCCCTCGGGAGACACGTCGCGCGGTAGCCGGCTAATGATGTCGCCGGCGATCTTGATGGCGTTCTCCATCTTGTCTTTGGCAAAGCCCGGATGGATGGCGACGCCATGAATGACGATCTCGACGCCATCGGCGGAGAAGGTCTCGTCCTCGATATGACCCGCCGTTTCGCCATCGACCGTATAGCAGAATTCGGCACCGAGCTTCTTCAAGTCGACCTTGTCGACGCCGCGGCCGATTTCCTCGTCGGTGGTGAAGAGCAGCTTGATCGTGCCGTGCTTGATGTCGGGATTGTCGATGAGCACCTGAGCTGCTGTGACGATCTCGGCAAGTCCGGCCTTGTCGTCGGCGCCCAGCAGCGTCGTGCCGTCGGTCGTGACGATGTCATTGCCGATCTGGTCGTTGAGAACCGGGTGGTCGGCGACGCGGATCACCTGCTGCGGATCGCCCTTAAGCCTGATATCGCCGCCCTGATAGTTGCTGACGATCTGCGGCTTGACGTTGGTGCCGGTGAAGTCGGGCGCCGTGTCCATGTGCGAGCACCAGCAGATGACCGGCACCGGCTTGTCCACGTTCGAAGGAATGGTGGCGTAGACATAGCCGTTCTCGTCGAGATGGGCGTCGGCAAGGCCGATCGCCAGCAATTCCTCGACGAGCACACGGCCGAGGTTCTTCTGCTTTTCCGTCGAAGGCTGCGTCTTCGACCTGGCGTCGGACTGGGTGTCGATGACGACATAACGAAGGAAGCGGTCGAGAACGGTATCGGTCATGAGCGGGATCCAATGCTGGTGAGCGTGCAACCGCTATACTCCCGCGTCACGATTCCTCAAACCGGATTCAGTCGCTGTGTGTCGAGGCCATCGGCCTAGGCTCGCATGTCTGGTGGTTGACGAGGCGGCCTGCATCGACATCGAGAGCGCCTTAGTAAGTTCCGCTTGATCGTCCCGTCATTCCGGCATCGCTACTTCGGCCTTTGAACTCCGCGGCCAGCTTCGACGTTGCGCCGACCAGCAGGCCGACATCGTTGCCGACGGCGACGAAGGTGGCGCCGAGGTCGAGGTAGCGACGGGCGAGTGCCTGGTCGGAGGTGAGAATGCCGGCCGCCTTGCCATGCGACTGGATGGCGAGCAGCGCCGCTTCGACCGCTTCTTGCACTTCGGGCGCGCCGGGTCTGCCGAGAAAGCCCATGTCGGCTGCAAGGTCGGCAGGGCCGATGAACACGCCGTCGACGCCTTCGGTGGTCGTGATCTCGTCGAGCGCGGCAAGGCCGGCCCGGCTTTCGATCTGCACGAGCAGGCAGATCTCGTCATTGGCGGTCTGCAGATAGTCGGGGATGCGGTTGAAGGCCGACGCCCGGGCAAGGGCGGCACCGACACCGCGCACGCCATGGGGCGGATAACGCACGGCGCGCACCAGGGCGTGGGCCTGCTCGGCGCTTTCGACCATCGGGACCAGCAGCGTTTGCGCGCCGATATCGAGGATCTGCTTGATCATCCAGGTTTCGCCGATCGGCGGGCGGACGATGGCATGGCTTGGCGACGCGGTCAGCGCCTGGAGTTGCGCCGCCAGTAACGGCACGTCGTTCGGCGCATGTTCGGCGTCGATAAGCAGCCAGTCGAAGCCGGCGCCGCCGCAGATCTCGGCGGTATAGGGATTGGCGAGCGCCAGCCAGAGCCCGATCTGCGGGCGCTTCTCGGTAAGGGCCTGTTTGAACGGATTGCGCGGAGCGGGCATGGTCGGTCCTATTCGAAGAAGCAGCTGACGGTCCCGGAAGGTCCGAAGTCGGCGACGATGGTGTCGCCGTGGCGGGCCTCGACCGGGCGGATGAAGGAACCGGCAAGCACGATCTGGCCAGCCTCGATGAGGTCGCCATAGAGCGCCAGGCGATTGGCGAGCCAGGCGATGCCGCGGGCCGGATGGTTGAGCACGCCGGCGCCGAGGCCGGTCTCCTCCACTTCGGCATTGCGCGAGACGATCGCGCCCATCCAGCGCATGTCGATCGCATCCGGCCGCATCTGCCGGCCACCGAGTACAATGCCGGCATTGGCGGCGTTGTCCGAAATGGTGTCGACGATGGTGCGCGCCTTCTTCGTTTCGGGATCGACGCGCAGGATGCGCGTATCGAGGATTTCGAGTGCCGGCGTCACATAGTCGGTGGCGTTCAAGACGTCGAAGACGGTGACGTTGGGGCCGGCAAGCGGCGCCTTCATCACGAAGGCGATCTCGGCCTCGATGCGTGGCTGGATGAAGCGGCTGCCCGGGATACGCGCGCCATCCTCAAACAGCATGTCGTCGAACAGCACGCCGGAATCGGGAATGTCGATGTTGAGCGCATATTGCATCGCCTTCGAGGTCAGCCCGATCTTCCAGCCGATCACCCGGCGCCCGGCGCCGATCTTCCGTTTCACCCAGGCGGCCTGCACCGCATAGGCGTCGTCCATGGTCATGTCAGGGTGTTTCAGCGACAGCAGACCGGTCTGGACGCGCTCGCGTTCGGCGGCGTCGAGGGCGCTAGCTGCGGCCTCGATCTGGGATTGGTCGAGCATCGATCAGGCCTCGTCGGCAATGGGGTTGATCAGCGTGCCGATGCCTTCGGCTTCGACCTCGACGATGTCGCCGGGCTTCAGCCAGATCGGCGGGTCAAAGCGGGCGCCAGCGCCGGTCGGCGTGCCGGTGACGATAACGTCGCCGGGAACCAGCGTCGTGAAGGTCGAGACGTAGTTGATGATCTTGCGGAAGGAGAAGATCATCCGGCTGGTGCGATCCTGTTGGCGCGCCTCGCCGTTCACCCGCGTTTCGAGCTTGATATCCGCAAGCTGTGCCTCATCGGTGAAGGGCACCAGCCAGGGGCCGATCGATCCCGTGCGGTCGAAATTCTTGCCCTGGGTGACATTGAACTTGGCATGGCGAACCCAGTCGCGGATCGTGCCTTCATTGCAGAGCGACAGTGCCGCGATATGGTCGAGCGCACTCGCCTCCGGAATGCGTCGGCCGCCCTTGCCGATGACGATGACGATCTCGCCTTCATAATCGAGCTGAGGGCTTTCAGGCGGGCGGATCAGCGGCTGGGCGTGACCGGTGAAGGAGCGCGGAAAGCGGATGAACAGCGACGGATTGGAAGGTGCCGCCTGCCCGTCCTTGTACTCTTCGTTGCGATCGGGGAAGTTGACGCCGACGCAGATGATCTTTTCCGGTGCCGGCACAGGGATCTCGTACCGGATCTCGTCGAGCGAGAGGTCGGGTGTAAGGCCCGCCGCCTCGTCCACAAGCCGGGCGAGGGCACCGGCTTCGATGACTTCGCGCAAGGTCGGAAAGGTCGATCCGTGCCTTTTCGACAGGTCGATGATGCCATTGCCGGAAACGACACCGTAGCCGGCTTTTCCGCTGGCCGAAAAGCTTACGAAACGGGGATGGTTCATAGCGCGGCTTCCGTGTTCTGCTGGTGTTTGTTGAGCGCGGCCGCGACTTCGGTGATCACCTCGAAGGCGGTGGTGGCATCTTCCTCCGTCATGTCGAACTGGCCGGCCTGGAAGCGGATTGCGACGTGGCCGTCGACGCGGGTCTGGGTCAGGTAGATACGGCCGTCGTCGTTGATCGCGTTGATCAGCGCGATGTTATGGGCGTCCGCATCGCCCTGGCTGCGATGACGGAACGAAAACAGCGACAGCATCGGCGGCGTGACGATCTCGAAATCCTTGTGGCTGCCCAGCCGCTCCGCCAATTGTTCCGACCAGCGCACATGGTTGCGGATCATCGTCTGCAGCCCGTCGAGTCCGTGGAAGCGCAGCAGGAACCAGAGTTTCAGCGCGCGGAAGCGCCGGCCGAGCGGGATTGTCCATTCGGAATAGTTGATGATGCCGTCGCGGCCGTGGGTCTTCAGATATTCCGGCTGGATTGCGAGTGTTTTCACCAGATCGCCGGGACTGCGGATGAAATGCGCCGAGCAGTCGAACTGCGCGCCGAGCCATTTGTGCGGATTGAAGACGACGGAGTCGGCGTTTTCGACGCCAGCCCAGAGTTCGCGGAACTCCTCGCAGATCATTGCAGCACCCGCCCAGGCGGCGTCCACATGGACATAGAGGCCGTGGGCATGCGCAACCCGCACCACCTCGGCGATGTCGTCGCAGGCGCCAGTGCTAGTGCCGCCGGTGCAGGCAATTACGCCCGCCGGCACGAGGCCCGCTGCCTTGTCCCTAAGGATCGCGGCTTCGAGCGCCTGGCAGTCCATCGCCCGGCGCGGACCCTTTGCCGGGATACGCACGAGGTTTTCCTCGCCGATGCCCGAAACCCATATCGCCCGGTCGATCGAGGTGTGGACCTGATCGGAGGAATAGATGCGCAGCTGCGGCTGGCCGGCGAGGCCCTTCCTGTTGCCCTGCCACCCAAGCGCCTTTTCGCGCATGACCAGCACGGCCGACAGCGTCGCCGAGGAGGCGGAATCCTGGATCACGCCGGAAAAGCCTTCGGGCAGCCCGATCGCCTGGCGCAGCCAGTCGAGCACCTTGGTCTCAAGCTCGGTCGCTGCCGGCGAGGTCTGCCAGAGCATGCATTGCGCCGCCATGGCGGTGACCAGATATTCCGCGACGACAGAGACTGGCGCGGCATTCGCCGGGAAGTAGGCGAAGAAGCGCGGATGCTGCCAATGGGTCATGCCGGGCAGGATGACCTTCTCGAAATCCTCGAAGATCGCCTCCATGTCCTCGCCTGTCTTCGGCGGCTGCGACGGGATCTGGGCGGCGATCGCGCCCGGTGCCGTCTGTGCCCGCACCGGCCGGTCGCGCAACGACGCGCGATAGTCGGCACCCCATTGCGCTGCCTTCAGCGACCATTCTCCGAAACTTTTCTGATCCACCCTGTTCCTCCGTCAACTCTTGTGGTGCGCGTCTGCTGGCAAAACGTCAGGGCGCGACGATCGGTTGCGCCTTGAGGATCGAGTCCCTCGCCTCGGCGCCCGAGAAGGAACTGCCTTCCTCGAACCAGGATTTTGGCGCCGGTGCGCCCCAGAGCGTCTGGCGCTGAGGGTCCTTCAGATCCCACTTGATCGGCTCGAGATCGGGATCGACGGTCTGGTAGTCAGAGCAATAGATCTCGATGCGGTGACCGTCCGGATCGCGCACATAGAGGAAGAAGGCGTTGGAGATGCCGTGCCGGCCCGGGCCGCGCTCGATGTTGGCAAGCCAGCCGGAGGTCGACATCAGGTCGAGCAGGTCGATGATGTTGAGCGGCGTCGGCACCCAGAAGGCGGTGTGGTGCAGGCGCGGACCGCGGCCGTTGGTAAAGGCGATGTCGTGCACGCCGCCCTTGCGATGGGTCCAGGCGGCCCAGAGACGCCCCGTCTCCTCATCGGCGGTGTATTCCGTTACCCGGAAACCGATCTCGTTGTAGAAGGCGACGGCTTCGTCGACATTGGGCGAGAAGCAGTTGAAGTGGTCGATGCGCAGCGGCTTCACGCCGCGGTAAAGGGCGTATTTCTGGTGGATCGGCGGCAGCCGGTCCATCTTCGAGTAGAACTCGAGCGGGATGCCCTGGGGATCACGGGTGCGGAAGGTGCGCGACTGGTAGGGACGCTCGATCCACTCGACCGGCATCTCCTTGGCCTTGAAGAAATGCGCAGCTTTTTCGAGGTCTTCGTCACCAAAAACCTTGAAGCCGAGGTCGCGTGCTTCTGCCGATGCCGCCTTCTTGAGGATGATGCAGTGGTGGCCGCGCTCCTCCATGGCCCGCAGATAAATGGTGTCCGCCGTCTCGTCGGTGACCTGCAGGCCGAGCACGTCGACATAGAAGGCGCGCGATTTGGCGAGATCGGTGACGGCGAGCTCCACATGGCTCAGCCGCACGATGTTGAAGGGCGGGTGAAGGTTCGGTTTCGGCAAGGGCATTGATGTCTCCTCCAGATGTGTAGCCAGCGCGCGCTCAGCCGCCGAGCTTGGCGATCGCATGCGCCGAGCTGGCAAAGGCGATGTTCTTGGTTTCCATGTAAAAGTCGAACGACCAGTCTCCGCCGTCGCGACCAATACCCGAACTCTTGACGCCGCCGAAGGGTGTCGGCAGGTGGCGAACGTTCTCCGAGTTGACCCAGATCATCCCGGCTTCGAGGTGATCGGTGAAGCGGAAGGCGCGGGTGACGTCCGAGGTCCAGAGATAGCCGGTCAGGCCGTATTGTGTGTCGTTGGCGAGCGACAGTGCCTCTGCCTCGTCCTTGAAGGGGATCGCGGTCAACACTGGCCCGAAGATTTCTTCCTGGGCGATGCGCATGCCGTTGTTGGCGCCGGTAAAGAGCGTCGGGGTCACGTAGCAGCCGCCGCCAGGGCCTTGGAATTTCTCGCCACCCGCAGCAACAGTCGCCCCTTCTTCGCGGCCGATGCGGATGTAATCGAGCACCTTCTTCTCGTGCACCGGATGGATGAGCGGGCCGACGACGGTTTCGGGGTCAAGTGGATGACCGACCTTGATGCGCTTGGCTTTTTCGGCAACCAGTGCGGTGAAGCGATCGTAGATGCTGTCTTCGACGAGGAGCCGCGAAGACGAGGTGCAGCGTTCGCCGTTCAGCGAATAGATCATGAAGACCGCGGCATCGGCGGCGCGTTCGAGATCGGCATCGGCAAAGACGATGACCGGGTTCTTGCCGCCAAGTTCGAAATGCACGCGCTTCAAGGTCTCAGCACCCTGCTTCATGATCATCGAGCCGGTGCGGCTTTCGCCGACGAAGCCGATCGCCTTGATATCCGGATGTTCGGTGAGCGCCCGCCCGGCATCCTCGCCGAAGCCGTTGACGAGGTTCCACACACCCTTCGGCAGGCCCGCTTCCTCGGCGATCTCCACCAGCAGCCGCGCCGTCAGCGGTGAGAATTCGGCCGGCTTGTGGACGACCGTGCAGCCGGCGGCGAGCGCCGGCGCGATCTTCCAGGTCGACAGCATGAACGGCGTGTTCCACGGGGTGATGATGCCGACCGGGCCGATCGGCACGCGCGTCGTCATGTTGATCTGGTTTCCGCCGCGCAGCACCTTGCCGTCGCGTGCCTCCGGCGCCCGGTCGGCGAAGAAACGAAAGTTCTCCGCCCCGCGCAATGCAGCCTTCGCCATGAATTTCAGCGACTGCCCGGTGTCCATGCACTCGACGAAGGCAAGTTCTTCGGCGCGGGCGACGATCGCGTCGGCGATTTTGTGCAGGAGTTTCTTGCGTGTCTCGCCAGGCATCGCGGCCCATTCGGCGAAGGCCGCTTTCGCAGCCTTGGCGGCGCGGTCGATATCGACTGCCTTGCCGCGAGCAACCCTTGCGAGCGGCTTGAGATCGACGGGTGAGATTGTCTCGAAGGTCTCGCCATCGAGCGAAGGGACTGCCTCGCCGTTGATGTGGTTGAGCACGCCTTCGCTTTTGAAGCGGGCAAGGTAGCGTTCCGCCTTGGCGAGGTTTTCGTCGAGCTTGGACATGGTGTTCTCCGATGCTGGCGCAGACTTTCGCCGCGCACTGCTGTCTTTTTGAGGGAAACGGTCGCGCTCAGCCTTTGGAGGCGCGCAGCCTGGGGTGAATGGCGTTCTTCTTCCAGCTCAGATCCGGGTCGATCTCACGGATTTCGAGGCTGAGGGCGAAATGCGGCGTGGCGAAAAGCGCGGAAAGTTCGTCGCTCACGGCCTTGAAGATCGCTTCTCCGGTCGCCTTCTTCTCAGCTTCCGTACGCCCGCGGCCGATGCGGAAGGACATGTCGATGAAGCCGTTCTCGGGCAGGAGGTCGGCGATCGCGTAGTCGAGGCTCCGGATCGTGCGCACCCTGACGGCGCCGAGCTCGAAAAGGCCGGTGCCGAGGATCGTCCTGTGAACGGTCCGGCAAAGCCGGGCAAAGTCGACCTTGGTGTCGAGATCGCCGGAATATTCGATTGTCAGGTGCGGCATCTTTCCTCCCGATGCGCCATGATTTAATTAACACGTTAATGAAATTGGCGACTGTGTCAAGTAACTCTCTTTCAGCACTTGTGCCTGACAATTGCGGAATGACGGAAAATGTCCGATAGAGCGCTTATGAGCCGTGAGAAAACCAAGACCGATCTCGGTCCCGACGCCCTTCTGCCGCACAATACGCGCCGATCGCTGCCGATCGCGCTGCTGCGAGCGCGTGAAGCGGTCATGGCGCATTTCCGCCCGATGCTCGCCCGTCACGATATCACCGAGCAGCAGTGGCGGGTGATCCGCATCCTCGCCGAGGCCGGCCGGGTCGATGCATCCGAAATGGCCGACAAGGCCTTCATCCTGGCGCCGAGCCTGACGCGCATCATCCGCTCGCTTGAGGAGCGTGGCCTGATCACCAAGCACAAGGACGCCGACGACGGACGCCGCGTGCTTCTGGAGATCGCGCCGGAGGGCATGCGGGTGATCGCCGATGTCAGCCCGGAAAGCCGCGCGATCTACGAGCAGCTCGAAGCTCGCTATGGCCACGAACGTGTCGAAGTTCTGCTCGACATGCTCGACGAGCTTGCCACCCTTAACGACTGAGGGCTGCGACAGCGCCCGGATCATCGGAAAGCCAGTTCTTCGGCAAGCGCCAGCGTCTCGTCGGCGTAGCGGCGGACGCGCTCGCGGGCGCCCGGCAATTCCGGTCGTGCGGCAAACCAGCCGATATAGGTGAGGCTGCGAAGCACGAGAAACAGCGGCAGGGCGGCAAGCGCCTCGTCGGTGAGCGCGCGGCGGCTGCGATAGCCCGATATCAAAGCCGCCTCGATCAGGCCGTAAGCCGGCTCGCGCCTGTTCTTCAAAAGCGCCGTGGCGATATCGAACAGTCGGTAACCCCAGCCGGCATCGTCGAAGTCGATGAATTTTACGCCCGTGGCGTCGACCAGCACGTTTTCGCGAACGAGATCCGCATGCACCAGTCCGAAATCCTTAGCCGGAGTCGGCAGTGTTGCGAGATCTTGGCGGAGACCGTGACGCAATACCGAAAGCGCCGATCCCTGGGCACTGGACAATCCTGCGCAGTCCCAGAACCGGCCCCATAACGGACGCTCTCCAAGCAGGCCGTCCTTGTCCCAGGCCCTACGCCAGAAGTCATCAAGAGGCGACCAGCGATCGGCAAGATTGTGCATCTCGGCCATCGAGGCGCCGAGCGCCGAGAAAATCTCGACGAGCCTCGCGGGCGAATGGGACAAGGGTCTTCCACTTTCACCGAGCGGTTCCCCATCCATCCAGTCGATGACATCGGCGTGCTGCGTGCCGAATTCGCCTTCTGCCGGCAAGGCAACGAGCAACCCTCCGCCTTTCGTCGCTATCGGTTGCGGCACCGCGAGCCCGCCGTCGCCAAGGGCCGCCATCCATTGCAGTTCGGAGCGCAGCGCCGCTTCGCCGTGATAGCCGGAGCGATGCAGCCGAAGTGCTGCCGGGCGACCGTCGGCTAGGCCGACCCGGAACACCGCGTTCTCCCGGTATTTCAGCAGTTCCGGCCGTTGGTCGGCCACACCCCAATGGGCGAGTGCCTGACGCGCCCGGTTGTCGAGCGCGTCGCGAAAGGGTTTGGGCAGGTCCGCGGTCATCAGCCGCTCACAGGCCCGAAAGCACGTCGTCGAGGGTCGACAGCATGAGATCGGCATTGTCGCGGGTAAAAGGCATCGGCGGCCGGATTTTCGTCGTGCACTGGTGGATGCCGAGCTTGCCCATCAGCACGCCGCGCTCGCGCATGTCGTTGATCATCTTGGTCGCGAGCGTGCTTGCCGGCGTTTTTTCCGCGCGATCGGTGACGAGTTCCGCCCCGAAGAATAGGCCGCTGCCCCTGATGTCGCCGATCATGTCATGCTTGTCGGCAAGCCGGGTCAGGCCTGCCTTGGCATAAGCGCCGACATTGGCCGCATTCTCGATCAGTTTCTCGTCTTTAATCACGTCGAGCACGGCCATGGCCGCCGCACAGGAGACCGGATTGCCGCCGAAGGTGTTGAAGTAGCGAAACGCCTTGCGGAAGGCGTTGAGAGTATCTGCGCCCGCGACCACGCCGCCGATCGGGTGGCCGTTGCCCATCGGCTTTCCAAGCGTGACGATATCCGGAAGGATGCCCGCCTTCTGGTGTCCCCACATGTGCCCGCCGGTACGGCCGAAACCCGGCTGGACCTCGTCGGCAATCACAAGGCCGCCGGCCTCTCTGACAGCCGCGACCGCGCCATCGAGAAAGCCGGATGGCAATTCCGGAAAGCCTTCATTGGCGAAGAAGGGATCGATGATCAGCGCCGAGAAGCCGTGCGGGCTTTGCTCGAGCGAGGCGATCGCCTCTTCCACCTTGGCGGTAAACGCCGCGGCAAAGGCGGCGCCCGGCTCGCCGCCGAGCGGCCGGTAGCTGTCCGGTGCCGGCACGTGGCGGACATGGCCGCCGAAACCGCCGACCGGCGGCATGCGGGTCGAAAGCTGCGACACGGCCGCGGTGTTGCCATGATAGGTATGGTCGGTGGCGATGACCCCGGTCTTGCCGGTCACGGCTTGCGCCATGCGCAGCGCCACGTCGTTCGCCTCGCTGCCGGTGCAGGTCAGGATTGCCGTGTCGAGGCTCTCGTCGAAGGTGGCGGTCAGCCGCTCGACATAATCGAGAATGCCTTCGTGCAGATAGCGGGTGTGGGTGTTGAGCGTCGAGGCCTGCCGGGTGATCGCGTCGGTCACCCGCGGATGGCAATGGCCGACATGCGGCACATTGTTGTAGCAGTCGAGATAGCGGCGGCCATCGGCGTCATAGAGCCAGACGCCTTCGCCGCGCACCAGATGCACCGGCTCCTCGTAGAAGAGCGACATGTTGCGCCCGAGCAGCCGCTCGCGGCGTGCGATCAGGTCCCGGTTGTTCATCCCGCTATCCCCGTGCTGCCGTGAGGCCGGCGTCGAGCGCCGTCAGAATGCGGGTGACATCGGTTGCCGTGATGACCAGCGGCGGCGACAAAATGACGTTGGCGCCCGAAGTCCGCACCATGACACCGGCGTCATAGGTCACGTCCTGAACCTTCTGGACAATATCCTTCGCTGCTGCTGATTTCTTCTCGCGGTCGGAAACGAGTTCGAGCGCGCACATCAGCCCCTTGCCGCGCACGTCGCCGATCAGCTCGTGCCGAGTCTTCAGCGCTTCGAGGCCGGCAATGAGTTCCTCGCCGCGCACTCTGGCGTTGGCTGCCACGTTGTGCTTGCGCGTTTCCTTCAGCGTTGCGAGTGCTGCCGCAGCACCGACCGGGTGGCCGGAGTAGGTGTAGCCGTGGCCGATCGATCCGGCGGCCGTCTTGTTGCTTTCGAAAGCCTCGGCGACCTTGTCGGCAATCATGACCGCGCCGAAGGGATAGTAGCCGTTGGTGATCGCCTTGGCCGTTGACATGAAATCCGGCTTCACGCCCCAGAGACGGGAGCCGGTCCAGGCGCCGGTACGGCCGAAGGCGGTGATCACTTCGTCGGCGATCAGCAGGATGCCGTGGCGGTCGCAGATCTCGCGCATCAGCGGCATGAAGGTTTCGTGCGGCACGATCACGCCGCCGGCGCCAAGCACCGGCTCCATGATCAAGGCCGCGATGGTGTCGGCCCCCTGGAAGGCGATCTCGTCCTCGAACAGGCGGGCAATGGACTTGGCAATGACAGCACCGTCAGTCGTGTCGAACGGGTTGCGGTAGGCGTAGGGCGCCGGCAGATGGAAGACGCCGGGCAGCAGCGGCTCGTAGTTGCGGCGAAAATTGGCGTTGCCGTTGACCGAGGCACCGCCGAAGTGGGTGCCGTGATAACCCTTCTTCAGCGCCACGAACTTGGTGCGCTCGGGCTGGCCGTTGAGCTTGTGGTACTGGCGGGCGAGACGCAGGCAGGTCTCGACGGAGTCCGAGCCGCCCGAGGTGAAGAACGAGCGCGTCAGCCCGTCCTCGCGAAACCACTCAGCGAGCTCGTAGGAAAGCTCGATCAGCGGCGAATTGGTGGTGCCGCGAAAGGTCGAATAATAGGGCAGGTCGTCGAGCTGGCGGCGGATCGCTTCCTTCACCGGTTCGCAGGAATAGCCGAGATTGACGTTCCAGAGGCCGCCAACCGCATCGAGCACCTTCTTGCCGTGAATGTCGACGATCTCGACGCCTTCGCCGGCATTGATGATGCGTGGCGGTGTTGCCTGCATCTCGGCCGGATGCGCCATCGGATGCCAGAGGTGGCGGGCGTTGTTCTCGATGAGGAAGTTGGTTTCGCGCATGGTCATGCTCCTGTCCGTTCAAGGCCGAGCATCCGAAGCGCTCTGGCGTAACTGTCTGCGGGTCGGGTAACGTCGAAATGGACGTGAGGCAGGCCGACGGCCCGCGCACCCTCGATGTTTTTCAACTGATCATCCACGAAGACGCAGGCCTCGCGCGGCAAGTCGAGCTGGCTCAGCACCAGCTCGTAGGCGCGCGGGTCCGGTTTCAGGATGTTGGTGTAGGTGGCGTCGACGATCGTCTCGAAGAGCTCTATCAGCGGAAAGCGCTCGCGGAAGGCGACGCCATAGAAAAGGTCGAGCTCGTTGGAGAGGATGGCGAGCCGAATGCCGGCCCTGTGGGCGGCAAGGATCGCGTCGCGCGCCTCCGGCCGCAGCACCAGTTCCGGCTCCGCCCCGCGTGCCCTTTGCACGAAGGTCTTCATGTCGCTCCAGTTTTCGCCGAGCAACTGTCCCACCTCGCGGGTGCGTGTCGTCCAATAGTCCCGTTCGGTGATCTCACGCCGCTGCATGGCGGCCCAGAGCGGATCGGTCGCGGGGTCGAACGGCCCGCGCCAGGTGAGCGTGCCCGGCGCGAGCCCGAGTGCGCGTTCGGTCACATCATGTGTTTCGAACAGCGTACGGGTGACGACGCCGCCGAAATCGAGGATCAATGCCTTGTCGGTCATGCTCTCCATCATGGTCGGCCCTCGGGCACGATGCCACGCGCCACCCAGTCGTCGAAGATCGCAAGTGCTGCCTTCGAAAATTCCGGCGCGTTGATGTGGCTGTCGACCTCGTGCAGTGGGACACTTGGTGGAATGGACCGGCGCATTTCGTCGATGAAGGCGTCAAGCGCTTCCGGCTCATGCAGCGGTTCGTCCGGCTGGTCCCATTCCTGGATGCCCTTCAGCGGCAGGATGAAGGCGACTTCGGCACCGGTGCCGGCAAGTTTGCCGCCGATGACGCGGGCGATCTCGCGTCGCCCTTCGGCCGAGGTGGTCACAGAGCCGAGCAGCCGGTTGTGGGCGTGATAGGGGCGGTCGGCGAAAGCGTCCGGAACGGGCTGCCAGGCCGGCAGGTCGACCATATCGACGGCCCCCGGCGCGACGATCTGCGGGATACCGGAGCGTCCGGCATTCTCCAGCCGGTCCGGTCCTGAGGTGACGACCGTGCCGTGATGATGGTTGCTGACCTCCTGGATGCAGAAGTCGAAGACGGCGGTGAAGCCCTTCTCAGCGGCGATCGCCTCGAAGGCGCGCCCGCCCATGCCGGTCGAATGGAAGACCGCGACGTCATAGCCGCGACGTTCGAGCTCGGGCTTCAGGTATTTCATGTATTTGAGGCAGCTCGACCCGAGCGAGGTCATGCCGATCAGCGGCCGCGATCCGTCCGGCTTTGTACCGAAACGGGCCGCACCGACGACCGCGCCGCAGGCCTGCGAAAGAACGGAACGGCAGATGCCGTTGAGACCGTAGAGACCGCCGGCCCAGAGGATCATCATCAGGTCGGGGGCGATGCGCTCCGGCGGAAGCAAGTGCGAATAGGCAATCGTCGAGACGATGAATTTCGGCACGCCGAGCGGCAGGGCAGCGGCAACATCGAGCGCGAGATCGGTGCCCATGGAACCGCCGAGGATGATGACACCATCGGCCTGGCCAGCCTCGTAGAGCGAGCGGGTAAGGGCGGAAGCACCTTCCGCCATCAGCGCCATGGCGCTGTGTTCGTCGCCGCTGGATGCGATCGCGGCGATTGTGACACCGGCCGCTTCGGCGATGTCGTGGCGCGAGTATTCCGGCTGGTAGGGCGGGTCGCCGAGAATGCTGACATCCATCATCACAGGCAATCCGCCGGCTTCGCGGATGACGGACGCCATGAACTGGAGTTCGTCGCATTTGGTGTCTCCCGTACCCACGACCAGGATATTGGGGAGACGGTTCATCGCATTCATCAGCCGGCCCTCCTTGCCAGCGGATCGGCAGCAACCTGCTCCAACCCGAAAAGTCTTTCGGAAATGCGTCTGGCCGTTGCCATCGCGGCACGGCCCATCTGTTCCACCGTCTCCTTGTCGGCCCGTGTCGCGGGAGCGGCGATCGCGATCGCGCCAACCGGCGTGCTGCCGGGCGCACGGATCGGGGCGGCGACGCTGACGACGCCGGTTTCGAGCCCGTGATGGCAGATCGAGTAGCCGCGCCGGAGCGTCTCGCCGAGTGTCTGGCGCAGCGCCGCCGGGTCGGTCAGCGTGTGGTCGGTAAAGGCTTGAAGCGGCGCCGAAAGCGCCGCGTCGATGTCCTTCTGCGGGCAGAAAGCGAGAAAGCCGAGACCGGATGCGGTTGCGTGGAAGGGCAGGATGCTGCCGACATCGACGATAACGCGATGGGCGCGTTGCGAGTCTTCCACATGGATGGTCGAGAGGCGGCCGGCTGCGTATTCGGAGAGGTGGACGGTCTCGCCCGCAAGGCCTGCGAGTTCCCGCGCAAAAGGTGTCGCGACGCTCAGATAGGGAAAGCGCGCCTCGCGGATACGGGCCAACCGAACCGGCGCGCCGCCGAGGCGATAGCGCCGCGTATCCATGTCCTGCTCGACGAAGCCGTGTTTTTCCAGTTCGACGAGGAAGCGCCGCGCCGTCGCCTTGTCGAGCCCGCAGTGGCGGGCGATGTCGCTCAAGCCCGCTTCCTTCTCCAGGCGCGAGATCGCGTCGAGCAAAGTCAGGGCCTTACCGATGGTGCTCATCCATTCCTCCGTTGTCGAGCGCCCGTCAGTCCTCTCGCCTGTTCCCTCCTAAGGAGCGGTAGGCCCGCTCTCCCGGTCGTTTCGGGTCGAGATACTTAACATGCGAAATAACTTGACAGGGCCAGATGCAATTTGCAAGTCTATATTTGAAGCCAAGGTTCAAATAATGAACCGAAAGACTTGCGCGGCAAAGACAAAAAGCAAGCCCCGCGCCTCAAGTCCGCTTCAGGGAGCAGCCGCCGGAGAGAAGGACCGGAGGCGAAAAGGCGTTCGCGCCAGCAAGGGGAGCCAAGACCATGACCAATTCACCCACGCCCGTGACCGGGGCGAACCAATTGCGCAAGAACGCCCTTGGCGTCGGCGCCGTCACCTTTCTCGTCGTTTCCGCCGCCGCACCGCTGACCGCGGTTGCCGGCGGCGTTCCACTGTCGATGATGCTCGGAAACGGTGCGGGCATTCCCGGCACCTTCCTGATCGTCACACTGATCCTGCTTCTGTTTTCGGTCGGCTATGTCGCGATGGCGCGGCATATCCGCAATGCCGGCGCCTTCTATGCCTATACGGCACAGGGCCTCGGCGGGCTGATGGGCGGTGCCGCCGCGATGATCGCGATCCTCGCCTATAACGCCATGCAGATCGGGGTCTTCGGCCTCTTCGGCGCGGCGACGGCGGGGCTCTTCGCCGGCCTGGGGATCGATTTCCCCTGGTGGGTCTGGACCTTCGTCGGCATCGCCGCAGTCGGCATTCTCGGCTATCGCCGCGTCGACCTTTCGGCCAAGGTGCTGACAGTCCTCGTCATCCTCGAATATCTGGTCGTGCTCGTCATCGATGTCGCGATCCTCGCCAAGGGTGGTGACGGCGGTTTGGGTACGGTCTCGTTCACCCCCTCGGCCATCCTCTCCGGCTCGCCGTCGATCGGCATTCTCTTCTGCTTCGCCGCCTTCATCGGCTTCGAGGCGACGACGATCTATAGCGAAGAGGCCCGCGATCCGGAAAAGACCGTACCGCGCGCGACCTATATCTCCGTGCTGATCATTGGCATTTTCTACATGTTCACATCCTGGCTGATGGTGAACGCCGCCGGCGCGGACAAGCTGGTGCCGGAACTGCAGGGCCTCGCCGATCCGACCACCTTCCTCTTCGGCCTTGCCGAGCGTTATGCCGGTGGCTGGCTGCCGCCGCTGATGAACGTACTCTTCGTCACCAGCCTTTTCGCCGGCGTGCTGGCGTTTCATAACGGTGTCGCCCGCTACCTCTACGTCGCTGGCCGCGAACGGCTGCTTCCGGCCTCGATCGGCGTCACCCACCCAGTCTACCACAGCCCGCATGTCGGCTCGCTGATCCAGACGGTGATTGCCGTGCTGGTCGTCGCGCTCTTTGCCGCAACGGGTCAGGATCCGGTGCTGGCGCTCTTCTCCTGGCTGACCAACGTCGGCACGCTTGCGGTCATGACGCTGATGGCCTTCACCGCCTTTGCGATCGTCGCCTTCTTCGGCCGCAATCCTGGACTTGAAACGAACCCGCTGGTGACCAAGGTCATTCCCGTCGTCACCGGCCTGATCCTCGTTGCCGTCATCATCGCGATCGCGGCCAATTTCGGCGATCTCGCCGGCGCCACCGGCATGCTCGCCGTCTTCCTGCCGGGGCTCGTCGTGATCTTCGCGGTCATCGGGCTCTTCCTGGCGGCATCGCTGAAATCGGGCAACCCGATCGAGTTCGCCCGCCTGGGCGCCGGCCAGGAGATCTGATCTCTCGGGGACATCGCTTTTGGGCATGGCGGCTCGCCGCCATGCCTGCAACAAACGGGACAGGAGACCATGCAGGATAAGATCGATCAATTGCGCAACCTGCCCGTCGCGGCTCAGAAACTGTTCATCGGCGGCCGTTGGCAGGAGAGCCTCTTGGGCGAGACGCTCGAGGTCGTCTCGCCGATCGACGGTCGGCATCTGACGACGATTGCCGATGCGGCAGCCGGTGATGTCGATGCGGCGGTTCGCGCGGCGCGCGCCGCTTTCGAGAAGGGAAGCTGGTCGAAGGCTGCCCCGGCGCAACGCAAAAAGGTTCTGACGCGCATTGCCGAGATCATCGAGGCGCACGCGCTGGAGCTGGCCGTTCTCGGCGTGCGCGACAACGGCACCGAAATCTCGATGGCGCTGAAGGCGGAGCCCGGCAGTGCTGCCGGCACATTCCGCTACTATGCCGAGGCGCTCGACAAGGTCTATGGCGAGATCGCGCCGACGGCCGACAACATCCTCGGCCTCGTTCATCGCGAGCCCGTCGGCGTGATCGCGGCGATCGTGCCCTGGAATTTCCCGCTGATGATCGGCGCCTGGAAGATCGCGCCGGCGCTTGCCGCCGGCAATTCGGTGGTCCTGAAACCGGCCGAAGGCGCGTCGCTCAGCCTGCTGAGGCTCGCTGAGATCTGCGCCGAGGCGGGCTTGCCCGAAGGCGTGTTGAATGTCGTCACCGGCCGCGGCGCGACGACGGGCGAAGCGATCGGGCTGCATGGCGATATCGATGTTCTCGCCTTCACCGGTTCCGGCGGCGTCGGCCGGCGGCTGCTCGAATACTCCGCGCGCTCCAACCTGAAGCGCGTCTATCTCGAACTCGGCGGCAAGTCGCCGAATGTCGTCTTTGCCGATGCGCCGGATCTCGATCAGGCCGCGCGTATCTCGGCCTACGGCATTTTCCGCAATTCCGGCCAGGTCTGCGTCGCCGGCTCCAGGCTGCTGGTCGAGCGATCGATCCACAAAGCCTTCGCAGAGAAGGTGGCGGCGATCGCGGCCGGCCTGAAAGTCGGCGACCCGCTGCTTCTTTCGACCGAGGCCGGCGCCATCTCCAGCGAGGCGCAGCTTCAGAAGAACCTCGAATTCGTCCGCGAGGCCGAAAGGGAGGGCGCGCGCCTGCGCACTGGCGGCAAGCGCATTCTTGAGGAGACCGGAGGCTATTACATGCAGCCGACCGTCTTCGACGTCGAGCCCGATATGAAGCTGGCGAAGGAGGAGGTTTTCGGTCCCGTGCTCGCGGTCATACCCTTCGATGATGAGACGGACGCGCTCCGGATCGCCAACGCGACCGACTACGGTCTGGCGTCGGCCGTCTGGACCGCAAACGTGTCGCGCGCGCACCGCATGGTGCGTGGCATCCGTGCCGGTGTGGTGCACGTCAATACCTATGGCGGCGCCGACAACACAGTGCCGCTCGGTGGCGTCAGGCAGTCCGGCAACGGTCACGACAAGTCGCTGCACGCACTCGACAAATACACCGATCTGAAAACGGCCTGGATCCAGCTCTGACGAGCGGAGCGAGGCCGTATCTGTCCCAAACAGGGGAGCCGGCTATTCCACCGTCGCCCGCAAAGCCCGGATGATCTCTTCGGCAAACATGGCGGCGGCGAGGCCGTGGCCGCGTCTTTCCCGCTGCACCAGCGAAAGCACGTTCTTTGCAAAAGTCCGGTCGCGGATCTGCAGGTAGGTCAGCACGCCGTTTCGCTGTTCCTCGGTAATGTCGAATTTGCTGAGGAAGGCGATGCCGTCGCCGGCCGCGGCGAGAAACTTCATCGCCTCGATGGAATTGGTGAGATAGCTTGGCTCGACCGTCAGACCGGCCTCAGCAAAAGCGTCAGCGACGATGCCATGAATCTGCATCGACTTGTCCGCAAAGATCAGCGGGTATGGCTGACAGTAGGCGAGCGGCAATGATTCCATGCCGGCGAGCGGATGTTCCGGAGCAACGACCGCGCCGAGGCGGGTGTCCATCTTCCAGAGTGTCTCGACCTGCGGCGTCGGCGGGAGACTGAAGGCAAAGCCGAGATCGGCCTCGCCGTCGGCCACCGCCTGAACGATCTCGCGCGCAAACATCACCCGGATCGTGATCTTGAGACGCGGGTGGCGGGCTCCGAAGATCGCGGCCACCTTCGGCACGATGCCGCCCGCAAGGCCGTTCATCGTGGCGATGATCACCTCGCCGCTCTGCAGCGCCTTGATATCGCGGATCTCGGCCTCGACCTGGCTGTATTCCTTCATCGTCCGGCGCACATGCGCAACAAGGATTTCGCCGGCGGGCGTCAGCCGCAGGCCCCGCGGCAGCCGCTCGAACAGCG
>NZ_JTLA01000163.1:0-29135 GCF_000799055.1 Ensifer sp. ZNC0028 | reverse complement strand
GAAGATCGTCGGATAAGGCGTAATGCCGCTGGGAGACCGGCGGCATCACGCCGCGCACAAACGTTCAAGCGGTTCGCTGCCCGGCGACCTATATCCTGTCTCCATCACACAGATGGAGACAGCCGATGACGATCGCGACGAAGACTTACAAGCCGATCAATTTCGCCGAAAAACTCTCGCTCTTCAGCGATCAGTGGCAGCCGCGGGTCCTTGCCGAACTCAACGACTACCAATTCAAGATCGTGCGCATCGAGGGCGACTTCATCTGGCACGATCATCAAGATACCGACGAGGCCTTCATCGTGCTCGAGGGCACGTTGCGCATCGATTTCCGCGATGGGGCTGTGACGCTCGGTCCGGGCGAAATGTACGTCGTGCCGAAGGGCGTCGAGCATAAGCCCTATGCGGAGCAAGAGGTGAAGATGCTGCTGATCGAGCCGCGCGGCACGCTCAACACCGGCCACGAGGGTGGCGAACGCACCGCGGAAAACGACCGCTGGATCTGATCCCTCGCTCGGGTTGCCACGATCGCACTTGCTGACCGGCATGGCGCCGGAGTAGAGAGAGGCATGCCCGCAAAGATCCTCGTCAGCGCCTGCCTCATGGGCCATGCCGTTCGGTATGATGGCCAGTCGAAGCCGCTTGTCCATCCGGCGATCGACCGCTGGCGCGCGGAAGGCCGTCTCGTGGCCATCTGTCCGGAAATGTCGGCCGGCATGCCGGTGCCGCGCCCGCCGGCCGAGATCGCCGCCGGCGCCGTCGGCAAGGATGTGCTCGCCGGCAAGGCGAGGGTGGTGGAGATCAGCGGCGGTGATGTCACCGAGGGTTTCATACAGGCGGCCGAGAACGCGCTTTCGCTTGCCAGGCAAGCCGGCTGTCGCTTCGCGCTCTTGATCGATGGCAGCCCGTCCTGCGGCTCGGGCTTCGTCTATGACGGCAGCTTTTCCGGCGCGCGCCATCCGGGTGAGGGCGTAACGGCCGCCTTGCTGCTTGCCAACGGCGTCGAAGTCTATTCGGACAGGCAGATAGAAGCGCTGGTCGCGCGGATCGAAGAATTGGAAGGCCCGCAATAAAAAGATTGCGCCCCCGCTTCTCTCAGGGGCGCAATCTCTCGCTTTTGCAGCGATACGCCCGTCAGCCATTTAGTGCAGGGGACGGCTGAGCGGGGCAGGGAACTTTCCCGATAGGCGATCAGTCTAGCCGAAGTTCGAGGGTGGACGGATCAAAATCCTGTGAGCCCTCGTTTGCCGCGGGGGTCGCCACCATGGACGCGCCGATCGGCGTCACCGCGGCGGTCTTTGCGGTCTGATCGATGGCGAGAAACTCCGGCTTGGAAACCTGCGGGTTCTGGTCGTTCGAAATGTTCGAGACGGTCACGGTTGCAGCGTCGCCGTCGGTTTCGGCTGCGGCCGTCTTGATCATCTCGTGAGACGGCTTGCTGACGAAGACCACCGGCGAACCGCCGAGCCAGGCCTCGGTGCGCACCATCTTCATCTCGCCGTTGATTTTCTTGAGCTCGATCGTTTCGTCGCCATTAGCAATCGTCGGCACGACATAGGTGACCTTCTTCCGCGATTGCAGCGGCGGGCAATCGGCGCAGGAAAGCGTGGAGACGCTGGCATTGTCGGTCGTGCCGGAAGCGATCGCTTCGATCGACGACGCCGCGGCGTTGCCGGCGGCAAGCCCAAGGACGGTGGTGATCAGCAACAGGCGCATCGTTTTTCTCCCGGATCGTTACCGATGAGAATATGCGCGCTCCCTTACTTTCCCGTCAGGAGAATTGGTAAAAATAGAATGATCCGCGAATTACCGGCTACCGGTCACGCCTTCTCGCGTGCGACCGCGCGCCAGCCGATATCGTGCCGGTAGAAGCCGTTGTCCCAGGAAACGGCCGAAAGGGCCGCATAGGCTCTGTCCTTGGCCGCGCCAGCGCTGGTTCCCGTCGCGGTGATGTTGAGCACGCGGCCGCCGGTTGCGACCAGCGCCCCGTCCTTCATCGCTGTGCCGGCATGAAACACCTTGGTGGTGTCGGACGCTGCGGGGAGGGCACCGATCGGCGTATTTTTCGCGTAGCTGCCGGGATAGCCCTTGGAGGCCATGACGACGGTCAGCGCCGTCTCGTCGCGCCACTCCACAGCCATGCCGGCGAGCGTGCCGGTCGCGGCGGCATAGAGCAGCGGCAGAAGATCGCTCTTCATCCGCATCATCAGCACCTGGCACTCGGGGTCGCCGAAACGGACGTTGTATTCGATGAGTTCCGGTCCCTTGGCGGTGATCATCAGCCCGGCGAAGAACACGCCGGAGAAGGGATGGCCGCTTTCCGCCATGCCGCGCATCGTCGGCTCGATGACTTCCTTCATCGTACGCTCGATCATCTCCGACGTCATGACCGGGGCCGGCGAGTAGGCGCCCATGCCACCGGTGTTCGGCCCAGTGTCGCCGTCGCCGACGCGCTTGTGGTCCTGGGCTGACGCCAGCGCCAGCGCCGTCTTGCCGTCCGAGAGGCAGAAGAAGCTTGCTTCCTCGCCATCGAGATAGGCTTCCACCACCACCTCGGCGCCGGCGGCGCCAAAGGCACCGGCGAAACAATCGTCGACGGCGGCGAGCGCCTCGTCGAGCGTCATGGCGACGGTGACACCCTTGCCGGCGGCGAGGCCATCGGCCTTGATGACGATCGGTGCGCCCTGTTCGCGCACATAGGCCTTTGCGCTCTCCGCATCGGTGAAGCGGCCATAGGCGCCAGTCGGAATGTCGTAGCGGGCGCAGAGATCCTTGGTGAAGCCCTTGGAGCCTTCGAGCTGGGCGGCGGCGGCAGAGGGGCCGAAGACGGCGATGCCGGCAGCGCGCAGCACGTCGGCAAGACCGGCGACCAGCGGTCCCTCAGGCCCGACCACGACGAAATCGATCGCTTCCTTGCGGCAGAAGTCGGCGACGGCCGCATGGTCGTCCGTGTCGAGTGCTATGATTTCCGCTTCTTCGGCAATGCCTGGGTTACCCGGCGCGGCATAGAGCTTCGTCAGTTTCGGCGACTGCGCGATCTTCCATGCAAGGGCGTGTTCGCGCCCACCCGATCCGATCAGAAGAACCTTCATTGCAGCCCCCGATATCCCGAAAATGTTGCGCTGCGGTTAGGACGGCAGGCCGGCAAGGTCAAGGGAAAATGGGAGTCCGGGTGGCGATTCTCGCAATCGCCACCTCTCAGGCGATGGCCTGGCGGCTCTGTTGCTCGTCCAGCGCTTCGTCATGCGCATAACGGGCGGTGCGTGTCAGCGCCCAGATTGCCAGATCCTCGATCGGCAGCGGCTTGCTGATGAGGTAGCCCTGGAACAGGTCGCAGCCGGCCGCCGTCAGCATGGAGAGCTTCTCCGGCGTGTCGATGCCTTCGCCGACGACCGCGACGTCCTTGGCGTGGCAGAGCGCGATCAGCGCCTTCAGAACCGGCAGGGAATGCGACGCGGTGAGGTTCGATACCAGCGCCCGGTCGAGCTTGATGGTATCGGCGGTGTATTCGATGATCTGCTGCACCGACGTGTAGCCGGCGCCGAAATCGTCGATCGAAAGCCGGAAGCCGTTCTGGCGCAGCGCGTCGATGTTGCGGCGAAGCTGGTCGCTGAACTTGACGGCGAAGGTTTCGGTCAGCTCGATCTCGATCGAGCGCGCCTCCAGCCCATGCCGTTGCAGGCAGTCGGCGAAATGGTCGGCAATCGCCTTGGAGTGCAGTTCGGCCGAGGAAATGTTGATGGCGAGCACGGTTTCGGGGCCGAACAGGGCCTTCAGCTGGCCGCAGTCGGACATCGCCTTGTTGATCACCCACCAGTCGATCTTGGTGAAGAGCCCCGAGCTTTCGGCAATCGGCACGAATTCGTCCGGGGTGACGTTGCCGAGCACCGGCGAGTACCAGCGCAGCAGCGCCTCGCAGCCGGTGACCCGGCCTTCGGTGTCGACCATCGGCATGTAGACGAGGTGGAACTGCTCATCCGGATCGAGCGAGCGCAGTTCATCCTGGATCTGGCGCAGGCGCGTACGCTTGTCGTGAAGCGCACGCGAGTAGCGGGCGGAGCGGTTCTTGCCGCTGGTCTTGGCCTGATACATCGCCGCATCGGCATTCGCGATCAGTTCTGTAAGATAGGTGGCGTCATCCGGGCAGATCGCCGCACCGATGCTTGCGGTCACCGGATAGCGCTTGTCGGAGACTTCGAAGCCGTCCTCGAACAGCGAGAGGATGGCGCCCGAGATTTCCCGGACCGTCCCGTCGCCCGGGCGCGAACGCACCAGCACGGCGAATTCGTCGCCCGAAAGGCGCGCGAGAATGGCCGGCTTCTGGCCGCGGCGCTCGGTAATCGCGTCGACCCGCTCGGCGATACGGGTCGCCAAGGTCTTCAGGAGTTCGTCGCCGATCTCGTGGCCATGCTTGTCGTTGACGAATTTGAAGTTGTCGATGTCGATGAACAGCAGGCTGCACTTCTCGCCGGCCGCGATCGCCTCGCGCACGACACCGGCGGCAAGTGCATTGAAATGGCCGCGGTTGCTGATCCCCGTCAGCGTATCGGTCCACGAGCTGCGCTGCACGAGCTTCAGCGATTGCACCGACTGGCGGTGCAGTTCGCGGATGTTTTCCGTGAGGCGCCCGATCTCGCCCTTTTCTTCCATGTCGCGGATTTCGTCGCGCGCACCCACCATCACCGCCATCACATTGGCGTCGAGGGTGGCGATCGGATCGGTGATGAAGCGGCGGATCAGCATGATGATCAGCCAGATCGAGAACAGGCTCATGGCGACGGCGCCGAGCGCCAGCAGGAACTTCTGCTGCGCCATTAGCGCGTCGAAATGCTCGCTCGAAACGGTGAGCGTCGCATAGAGCGAGGGCCCGAGATGCACGCTTGCCGAAAGGTCATCGGTCACGGCCAACGGCCAGGGCTGCAGAACGATGTCGGAGCCATACTCTTTCTTCAGCGCCTGCTGCATGTCGAGGAAGCGGTCGGGCTGGATCGCGACCTGGACGAGCAGGGCGTTCGATTTCTTGCTCGGCAACGGCCGGGTAAAGGCAATCGGGTCGAGGAAGAAGGAATAGACGATGCGCGGTCTCTGGCCCGCCTCATAGAGATAGGTCCAATCGGCGAGCTTGTCTTCGCGGATCAGGCGGCGGGCGAGGTTGAGCTGCGCCTCGTCGATCTCGGCGAACGGATCCCAGCTGTTTTCGAAGTAGTATTCGGACTTGAGCTCGGAACTGAGAAGTGCCAGCGAAACATAGCCAGTCGGATCGTCGAGCAGCGATTTGACGCTCTCCTGCAGCCGCACGCCAAGCGCATTCGCGCGATAGCTCGCATCTGTTTCGGAAACGTACTGGCGCAGCGAATTGCCGTTCAAGAGCGCATTGAGAAAGCCCTTGCTGCGGCCGATCTCGTTCTGGAAGACGGCGGCCGCATGTTCAAGGCGCTGCGAGAGCTTGGCATGCTCGAGCGCGCGGATGGAGCGGCTCTGCGTGACGTGGACCGAGATCGCCGCCAGCAGATAGCCGGCAAGCACCACGGGAAAAATCAGGATGAGCGCGCGTTTGCCGAGGTTCACTGGAAATTCGCCAATGTGCTGATGATCCGTCGGCGCAGTTGCACCGATTCTGTGGACAGTTCCTGTTGATACTGGCTCTTGGCCAGAATGTCGGGCGAGGGGTAGATCGCCGGGTCGGAGCGGACCTCTTCCGGCAGGAGTGCGTGGGCTGCCCGGCTTGCTGTCGGCATGTTGAGCGCCAGCGCATTGGCGGCGGCACTTCCCGGCGATCCGAGATAGTCGAGCAGCGCCAGCGCCCGATCCTTGTTTTGCGAATTGGCAACGACGGACATGCAGTCGAGCCAGGAGAGCGTGCCCTCCTTCGGAACCGCATAACGCCATACGCCAGGGGTGCCGGCCTTGGCATTGAGGACATGCTGGTCGCCGCTGTAGCCGAGCGCCATGTAGATGTCCTTGCTGACGGCAGGGTTCTGGATCGCGCTGATGATGTATTCGTAGGTGAGCACGGAAGGGGCCTGTTCCTTCATCAGCGTGAAGGCGGCCTTCAGCGTGCTGCTGTCGTTGGTATTGATCGATTGGCCGAGCAGCATCAACGGCGCGACGAAGGCCTCGTTGTGGTCGTCGTACATGGCCACATGCTTGGCAAGCGCAGCGGCAGGGCGCATCAGATCCTGCCAGGAGGTCGGCGCTTCGGCTAAGACGTCGGAACGGTAGAGAATGCCCATCGTGCCCCAGAGATAGGGCAGGCCCCGGCCGGAGCAGCGCTTGCGCCAGCTTTCGTCATAGTCCCTGAGCGAGGCGACGTTGGTCTCGTCGATTTTTTCGAGAACGCCCTTGCGACCGAAGAGGGCCGCGCTGTTTTCGCCGGTTACCACCAGGTCGACGCGGCTGTTCGGATCGGCCAGGACCTCGTCGCGGGTATCGCCGCTGTCGTAATAGACCTGGTGCACGGCAACGCCCGTGATCGACGACCAGCGGTCGAGGATCTTCTGGTCGATATAGGATTCCCAGATGAGCAGGTTCAGGGTCTCGGCCGGTGCCGCCGTTGCGAATAGCAACGTCGCCAGTAAGGCCGGAATCGCCGTTCGCCCCTGCATTGTATACCCCTGCCCAAGCCCGTCAGACGACCGTAGCGCGCAAAAATTGATGAATGATTACGTAGGGCTGCGCGCGGCCGCGGGGTGGCGACGGCTGTGTCTTTCGAGAAACGAAAACCGGGCGCCGCATGGCGGCGCCCGGTCCGATTTTCCAGGTCTTTCTGCCTGATTTTTTATCTTGCCGGGATCCTCGGCAGGAGGATGGTGAGCACACCGAGCAGCGGCAGATAGGAGCAGATCGTATAGACGAACTCGATGCCCTGTCGGTCGGCGAAGATACCAAGCACGGCAGCGCCCATGCCGCCAAAGCCGAAGGCGAACCCGAAGAAGACGCCGGCAATCAGCCCGACCCGGCCCGGAACCAGTTCCTGGGCGAAGACGACGATCGCCGAGAAGGCCGAGGAGAAGATCAGGCCGATGATGACGGAGAGCACGCAGGTCCAGAAGAGGTTCGCATAGGGCAGAATCAAGGCGAAGGGGATGACGCCGAGGATCGAGAACCAGATGACGAAGCGGGCGCCGTAGCGGTCGCCGATCGGGCCGCCGAGGAAGGTCCCGGCCGCGGCCGCACCCAGGAACAGGAACAGCATCAGCTGCGCCTGCTGCACCTCGACGCCGAACTTCTCGATGACGAAGAAGGTGAAGTAGCTGGAGATGCTCGCCATGTAGACGTTCTTGGTGGCCGTCAAAAGCACGAGCACGGCAACCGCCCACATCACCCGGCCCTTCGGCAGAGGCAGGGCCCGGCTCGGTGCTGCGCGGCTCATGGTCGTGCGGCGATGGCGGACATACCACGTGCTAACCCAGGAGAGCACGAAGAAGCCGATGATCGCGACGATCGAGAACCAGCTGAGGCTGCCCTGGCCGAACGGGATGACGATAAAGGCGGCGAGCAGCGGACCCATGGCGCTGCCGGCATTGCCGCCCACCTGGAACAGCGATTGAGCAAGGCCGTGGCGGCCGCCGGAGGCAAGGCGGGCGATGCGGGAGGATTCCGGATGGAAGATCGCCGAGCCGACGCCGATCAGGCTCGCTGCGACCAGCAGAACCCAGAAGTCATGCGCATTGGCGAGCAGGATCAGGCCGCTGCAGGTCGAGAGCATGGCGAGCGGCAGGGAATAGGGCAGGGCCCAGCGGTCGGTGATGATGCCGACGGCCGGCTGCAGCATCGACGCCGTCAGCTGGAAGGTGAAGGTCAGGAGACCGATCTGCACGAAGTCGAGCGAGTAGTTCGCCTTCAGCAGCGGATAAAGCGCGGTCAGCAGCGACTGCATGATGTCGTTCAGCATATGGCAGAAGCTGACGGCGAGGATGACGGAGAAAGCCGTCTTCTCCGGGGAGATCCCGGAAGTTGAAGTCACGGTAGACATGGGTGATTCCTTGCCGTCTCGAAGGTTGTGTGCGGCGTGGCCCCATCTCTACTGAGGTTGCGATTGGCCTGCTTTTGTGATCTGGTCGATTTCTTTCGTGAGTGGGCCAAATGCCGATCCGCCGATATCCGCTGCCGCAGCTTCCCGATGACGATCACTTCCGGAACCTCGACTGGGTCGAGACGGGAAACGCCCCGGTGCTCGCGCTCGGACGGGATTACAATGCCGGCCTCCTCGTGCCTTTTCACAAACACACCCGGACCCAGCTCTGGTGGGCGCGTGGTGGCGTCGTGCTGATGCGCACCGAGCGCGGGCGCTGGATGGTGCCGCCCGGCCACGCCCTTCTGATCCCGGCGGGCATGGAGCATTCGGCTGAGATGATCAGCGACGTGCGCATGCACTCGATCTATTTTGCGCCGGACCTTTTGCGCGCCGAGCGGCCGATGGTCATGGAAATCAATCCTTTGGCCGGCAGCCTCGTCGATGCCCTCGTCAGCGTCGAGAACGAGGCGATGTCGGAGCGGCGCGAACAATTGGTGACCGATCTGCTTCTGGAGGAAATCGGCCGGCTGCAGGAGCGCCCGCTCGGCCTGCCGTTCCCGCGCGATGAAAGGCTTGCGGCGCTCTGCCGCCAGTTCCTGCAGGCGCCATCGGCGGCCGCCAGCATCGACCAGTGGGCCGACAGGCTGGGTCTCAGCCGCCGCTCGTTCACGCGGCTTTTTCGCAACGAGACGGGCGTCAGCTTCGTCACCTGGCGCCAGCAGGCCTGCATCTTCGCCTCGTTGCCGCTTTTGGCCGACGGCGAACCGATCATCAATGTGGCGCTCGATGCCGGCTATGAGAACGTCGCAGCCTTTACGACGATGTTCCGCCGCATGCTCGGCAGCCCTCCGAGCGTCTATCTGAAGACCTATCTCGGCCAGTGATTGCGGGCAGATAAGCGCTCATGGGAAACGAAAGCTGAATTGACCTGGTTAACGGAATCGTAGGAACAAGGGCCAATAACTCGCCCTGTGCCGTTCCTGCCCACTCCCTCCTTCGGCCCGACGGCACGGCCAATTTCGCCCCGGCGAATGTATCTTCCGGAGTTGTTTCTTGCGTATCCGTTCTCTTGTTTTCCTTTCTGGAACCCTTTTGCTCTCGGCAAATGCCGCCTCCGCCGGCGACGGCCAACATTTCTGGTCCGGCGACTGGTACCTGAAGGTCGGCGCCACCGGCTTCTACGGCCCGAAATACGAAGGCGCTTCCAAGCGCATGTTCCAGGCTGCCCCGCTGATCTCGCTCGGCAAGGCCGGCAGCACTGTCCGCTTCTCCTCGCGCAACGACAACATGTCCTATGCGCTGGTCGACCAGGGCAGCTTCCGCGCCGGTCTCGTCGGCAAGCTGATCTTCGAACGCGATGCCGGCACGTCGAGCGATCTCAAGGGACTTGATCCGATCAAGTTCGGCGGTGAAGCCGGCGGCTTTGCCGAGGTCTATCCGACCGACTGGCTGCGTGTGCGCGCCGAGGTCCGGCAGGGCATTCGCAGCCACCACGGCGTCGTCGCCGATGTCGCGGCGGACGCCTTTACCGATGTCAGCAGCAATGTCCGCATTTCCGGCGGCCCGCGCCTGTCGGCGGCCACCAGCGGCTACTACACGGCCTACTACGGCGTGAACGGCCGCGAGGCTGCAGCCTCCGGCCTCAGCCAGTACTCGCCGCATGGCGGCGTCGGCTCGGCCGGCGTCGGTGCCGCGATCACCTGGCAGGCAACCGAAAAGCTCGAGACGAGCGCCTATGCCGAATACAAGCGCCTGCTTGGTCCGGCAGCCGATTCCAGCCTCGTTCGCGAACGCGGCAGCCGCAACCAGGTTCTCGTCGGTCTGTCGGCAACCTACCGCTTCGACTTCACGCTCCCCTGATCGGGCGTTTTCCTCCCGTGGTCGGCGGCGATCTCGCCGCTTGACCGGTCGGGCCTGCGGCGTCAAACAGGGATATGAACACAATCTCTGCCGATTCCGGCCGCGTTCAGGACGCGCCGTCCAACAACTGGGTTTATCGCGTGCTGCCGCGCGCGCTCTGGCCCTATGCGCAGCTTGCTCGTTGGGACCGTCCGATCGGCTGGCAATTGCTTTTATTGCCCTGCCTCTGGTCCGTGGCCCTGGCGTCGGGTACGGCGGCAAGCGCCGATCAATTCTCCTTCGGCCGCTTCCTGTTCCATTGCTTCCTGTTCACCGTCGGTGCCATCGCCATGCGTGGCGCCGGCTGCACCTACAACGACATCGTCGATCACGACATCGACATGGAAGTTGCCCGCACCCGCTCGCGGCCGCTGCCGTCGGGTCGTGTTTCGCGCCTTCAGGCCAAGGTGTTCATGGTGCTGCAGGCGCTCGTCGGCCTTGTGGTGCTGTTGCAGTTCAACACCTTCTCGATCGTGCTCGGCATCCTGTCGCTGGCGATCGTCGCGATCTACCCATTCGCAAAGCGCTTTACCGACTGGCCGCAGTTTTTCCTGGGGCTGGCGTTCTCGTGGGGAGCGCTGATGGGCTGGGCGGCCGAGTTCGGCACGCTCTCCTTGGCCGCCGTTCTGCTTTACGGCGCGGCCATCGCCTGGACGATCGGTTACGACACGATCTACGCTTACCAGGACAAGGAAGACGATGAACTGATCGGCGTGCGCTCGACGGCGCGGCGCTTCGGTGAAAACCCGCGCCCGTGGCTGATCGGCCTTTACGGCATTGCGACGCTGCTTGTCCTTCTGTCCCTCGTCGCAGCCGGCGCCGGTGCGGTTGCCTATGTCGGTCTCCTGATCGCAGCGGCGATGCTGACCTATCAAATCCTCGTCCTGAACATTCACGATCCCGCACAGTGCCTGGCGCTGTTCAAGTTCAACGGCATCGTCGGCCTGATCATCTTCGCCGGGCTGGTGCTGGCGCTTCTCCTGCGCCTGATATGAAAAATCCTCCGTTGCGGGCCTGCAAAAATCTCAGGCCCAGCTGATGTCGCGGGCGGCCTTGCGCTTCTTTGCCTCGTGACGCGCACGGAAGCTGGACAGGACGGCGGCAACGATTGAGGCGATGTGCTTGCGCATCGGGTTTCTCCTTCTTTCGTGGTCTTGGCTATGAAGCCCATATGGCACGAAGAAGGCGATGCGACTGTTTCCGGGGGAACATCCGGTAAATCGTCGGGGGAGGCGGCAACGCCGTGAGGGCACGCGTGCCCGCAGGAAATATCCCGACAGATCTGACCGCACCAAACGCGACAGCCGGCCGCAGGGAACGGCCGGCTGTCGCGCTGGAGGTAGGCTCTGCAATTAGCTGCGGGCGATGATCTCGCGCCCGTCGATCTTCATGTGTACGCCAAGCGTGCCGGTGGAACGGCGCACGAGGAAGCGCGGGCGGCGCTCGGCGAAGAAGGAGTGGCGGCGGCGCGGCTTGACGGGCGCGGTGCGTACGTCGCCAAGGTGCTCTTCGAGCGGCCTTGCCACGCCATCCGCTTCGACCATCAGCATCGGAATGCGGTAAGCTTCTGCCCAGGCGCGCCAGTCGGCCGCGATGTCGGACAGGTCGTGTGCGACGAGCAGCGGGACACAGAGGTCCGGGTCGTCGTGATGAAGTTCCAGCGTCACTGTAACGTCTCCGTCGCCGTGATCGATCGCGCGAGCCGCGACCCCCTTGAATGCGCGCGCCGGCAGTGCGATCGAAAGCGGCAGGCCGCTCGATGGTAGCACCTTGCGCAGAACTGCGCCACGCTCGTCCAGGCTGATCGTGACATTACCGGTGTGACCGCGCAAAGCGTAGCTCGCCTGCTGTGGAAAGCGCTGCGGATCAAGACGGAGCGTGTTTTCGACCCATGCGGGTTGAGAGAGTGTGTTGCGCATTTCAATCGCCCTTGTTTTTCCTTGAGAGCCGGTTTCCGGTCTTCTCGTCGGGACTTTTTCGTCCTCTATGAGCAGGAGAATAGGCGGCGCCCTTTCCGAACGACTTAAAATTCGCGGTTAAGAAAACTTTGCGTTTTTCGATGGTTAGCAAAAGCCGACCGGTCAGGGTTTCCGTTTCGTCAACAGTGCGGCTGCATTCGTTCCGATCAGGCGCACCTGCGCTGTCGCTCGAACGGCCGGGAAAAGCCACACGCAAGCCAGCTCTGCAATCATGACGCGTCAGAATTCTGTTTCGGGGCTCGGGTCCGGCCTGTCCCCATGGGTAACCGACGAGGCGCCAGGGCATGGTATCGACCTATCTCGACTACAGTCGCATCACGCGGGACATGAGGAGCAGCCTCAACCGCATTGCCCAGCAGCCGCAGATCGCGCGTGAAGCCGAATATTATAAAGAGAACATCGGCAGTGTGAAAACTGTCGAGGAGTTTCTGGACGACTATCGACTCTACTCATACGCGATGAAAGCGCATGGCCTGGAGGACATGACCTATGCCAAGGCCTTCATGCGCAAGGTCCTGGAAAGCGACCTTTCGGACGAAAACAGCTTTGCCAACCGTCTCACCGATGAACGCTACCGCAACTTCGCGCAGGCCTTCAGCTTCAGCTCGTCGAAACCGGTGGCTCAAACCAACGCACAGCAGGATGCGCTGATCGGTCTCTACAACGAGCGCATCGCCAGTCTCGACACGGTCATGCGGGGCGAGATGGCCTATTTTGGCGCGGCCATGGACCTCGTTACCGATGTCGATCAATTCCTCGGCAACGAAAGGCTGCGCTCGTTTGCGTTTACGGTTTTCGACCTGGACCCGAAGACATTCAACTACACGGAAGTTCGCGACGGGCTGACCACCAGTTCTGCGGACCTGGGCAACGCCAGGTTCGCCGCAGCGACGAGACGGGATGAAGCGCTCAAGCTGTATACGGATCTCGACACGCGGATCAAGACTCTCGGTGCGATCGACAAGCTGACCGCCGAACTGGCGGAGGCGCCCGCTGCCGACAAGCCGGCGATTCAGGCGAAGATCGACGAACAGAACGCCATCGTCGCCGATCTCGATGCCAAGCTGCCGCCACGCGACCAGGCGCCGGCGCTGATGACGTCGCTCGGACAGGAATTGAACACGCTGAACGGACGCATCCGCAATCTCGACACCTATATCGCCATGAAGAATTTCTTCAACTTCAACCCCGACGGCAGCGTGCCGGCTGGCGGGAAGGCGATCAGCGACGCAAAGAAGACGGAACTCAACAATATCTACGTCTTCAAGAAACCTGGGGAGACGCCATTGGGGGGCGAGCGCCTGACGGGCGCCGGGGCGCTGCTCAACAAGGAATACTACGAACAGAAGATCGCCGGCATCACCACCATCGCCGAGCTGACAAGCGAAACCCGGCTGTTCAATTACATCGTCACGGCCTTCGGTCTCAAGGCATCGACGACGATGCCGTCGACGATCGAAAACATCCTCACCAGCGACATCAACGACCCGAACAGCTACGTCAACACACAGGGCGGCGAGTACAATGCCGCCTTCAAGGAACTGCACAAGGCCTTCAACTTCCAGCCCGACGGCACGCTGCAGCCGGGCAAGACGGCCCAAGACGCCGATCAGTTGAAGAAGACGTCCGACAGCTACATGGTGCGCTACAACGACAAGGGCGATGCCGAAGACGAAGCCGTGGTCAGGAGGTTCAAGCTCTTGGTCAACTCGATGGAATCGGTCGACAAGTTGCTTGCCGACAAGGGCGTGCTGACGTTCACGCTGCGCGCCTTCGGGCTCGAAGAAGAGGGGCTGAGCACGCGTGAGCTGAAGCGCATCCTGACCAGCGATCTCAACGATCCCAGGAGCTATGCCAACACGCTGCGTGACGAGCGCTACGTCAAGCTCGTGAAGGCGTTCAATTTCAATCCGGACGGAACACTCGGCGCGCCGAAACTCGCGCAGAGCGACAACGACATCATGAGCACGGCGCGGGACTACATCATCGCCAAGTCCCGCTTCGGGACCGAAGACGAGAAGAAGGTCGCCAAGCAAAAGGCCCAGGACGAAGCCAAATACTACACCGCCGAGATCGCGAAGATCGAAACGCTGGATGACTTCCTGAAGAACCGGCGACTGGTCGATCTGGTCCTTGTCGGCTCCGGTATCGATCCCGAGACGGTCAAGAGCGATTATCTCAGGGAGATGTTCACGTCGGATCTCGAAGATCCGAAGAGTTTCATCAACACCGACCCGAACGGGCTGAAATACCGCGAGATCGTCTCGTCCTTCAACTTCGACAAGGACGGCAAGATCGTCAGGGGCGAGGCAGGCCAGATCCAGACCCGTCGAGGTCTCATCACCACGGTCGATCTCTTCCTCAACCAGTCGCTCGAAGAACGGGAAGGCGCCGACAACGGCGGCATTCGTCTTGCGCTCTACTTCAAGCGCAAGGCCCCGGAGATCAATACGGCATACGACATCCTGGCCGACCGCGCCCTGTTCGAGGTGATCAAGACCGCCTACAGCATGCCGGAGGGCTTGCAGAACGCCAAGATCGAAGCCCAGGCGGCCTATATCGAGCGCACGATCAACCTCAAGGAATTGCAGGAGCCCGGGAAGATCGACAAGCTGCTGCAGCGCTTCACTGCACTCTATGACGTCGAAAACAACCAGGACGTTTCGCCTGGTCTCGCGATCCTGACCGGCGGCGGGGGCGGCAGCGTCAGTGCCGAAACGCTGATGACGCTCTCGCAGCTACGCGCAGGCGGCCGCTGACGTCAGCCGCCTGATGGCCGAGCTTGAGCGCGGCGGCTGCTTCGCAGCCCGCCGCGCAAGACGGGCCGTCGTCATCGGTCGGCGCGCAACACCTTGTCGGGGTTCATGATACCAGCGGGATCGAAGGCGTGCTTGATGCGTTGCATCAGCTCGATTTCGATCGGCGCCCGGACCTCGGCGAGTTCGTCACGCTTCAGCTGGCCGATGCCGTGTTCGGCAGAGATCGAGCCGTTATACCCAAGCACGATGCCGTGGACGATGGCGTTGATTTCGCGCCAGCGGTCGAGGAAGGCCTGCTTGTCGGCACCGACAGGCTGCGAAATGTTGTAGTGGATGTTGCCGTCGCCCATGTGGCCGAAGGAGCAGATGCGCGCGCCGGGGATCGCTTTCATGACGGCCGCATCCGCCTCCTTCATGAAGGCCGGAATGCTGGAGACGGGCACGGAGACATCGTGCTTGATCGAGCCGCCCTCGGGCTTCTGCGCCGGCGACATGCTCTCGCGCATGTGCCACAGCGCCTTGGCCTGTGTCTCGTTGGCGGCAATCACGGCATTCTCGACGAGGCCGGCCGCATATCCCTGCTCCAGCAGATCCTGCACCATCCGTTCCGCGCTATCGGCGCTATCGGACGTCGAGATATCGATCAGCGCGTACCAGGGATGGACCGTTTCCATCGGATCACGAACGCCCGAGATATGCTTGGTGGTGAATTCGACGCCGAGCCGCGGCATCAGCTCGAAGCCGGTCAAAGCCGGCCCGCAAAGGCTGGACGCCTTTTCGAACAAAGCGAGCGCTTGCTCGACGCTGCCAACCCCGGCAAAGGCGACCTGATGCCCGAGCGGCTTCGGAAAGAGCTTGAGCACGGCGCCGGTGATCACGCCGAGCGTACCTTCGGCACCGATGAAGAGATCGCGCAGGTCGTAGCCGGTATTGTCCTTCTTCAACCGGCGCAGCCCGTCCCAGATTTCGCCGGTCGGCAGCACCACCTCGAGGCCGAGGCAGAGCTGGCGCATGTTGCCATAGGCAAGCACGGCGGTGCCGCCGGCATTGGTGGAGAGGTTGCCGCCGATGCGGGCCGAACCTTCCGAGCCCAGCGACAGCGGGAACAGGCGATTGTGCTCGTCCGCCGCCTTCTGGATGTCGGCAAGGATACAGCCGGCATCGGCGACGATGACATTGCCGACCGGATCGATGTCGCGAATGCGGTTCAGCCGTTCCAGCGAAAGAACGATGTCCGCCTTGCCCTCCCGCGGGATCTGCCCGGCGACGTGGCCGGTGTTGCCGCCCTGCGGCACGATCGCCGTGCGGGTGGCGCTCGCAAGCATCATGATGCGCGAGACCTCGTCGACGGAGCCCGGACGCAGCACCATCGGCGTCGTGCCACGGTAAAGTCCGCGCGATTCGACGAGATAACGCGCCTTGTCCGGTTCGGCCCTCAGCACGTTGGCGCTGCCGACGATGTCGGCGAAGGAGGCGATGAGTTCGGGAGAGGGAAGGGTGGTCATGGGCCTCACTTCGCGTTGCGCCTGTGCGCTATCGGATCGGTCGATCTGAGGATGTGATCCTCGGTTCCTGGTTGGCGGCGATCATAACCGCAATTGGTGCCGTTCGGTGAGAGTGGGTGCGCGGAAGATGCCGCACACTATTTTAGCCTCGTGGTGCGGCTGCCCGCTGCAACCGATCGATGATGGCTTCCCCCAGCCCGTCCGAAGGGATCGGCCCGAAGGCGATGGTCTCTGCGCCGCTGGCATCCGCCCGCTTCATGTAGTCGAAGAGATTGGCGGCGGCTTCGCGCAGATTGCCGGTCGGGCTGAGGTCGAGAACGACGGCCGCTCGTTCCTCGCCGGCGATCCGATTGCCGCCGAAACGGATCAAGGCTTCGCCGGCATGCACCTCGGCGGCATCGAGCCGGACGGCAGCGCCGGGCGCATAGTGCGAGGCGAGCATGCCCGGCGCCTCGATCGTCGCTCCTGCCGTCTCCGGCCGGATCACCGGACGGTCGAGCAGGCGTTCGATCTCGGCGGCATCGAGGCCGCCCGGCCGAAGCAGCCGGATCTCGTCGCCATCGACCTTGATGATTGTCGACTCAAGGCCGATCTGGGCCTGGCCGGCGTCGAGGATCAGCTTCAGTTTTCCACCGAGATCGGCCTCCACATGGGCCGCACTGGTCGGGCTGATCTTGCCTGAAGTATTGGCGCTCGGTGCAGCCAATGGCCGTCCGAAGCGGGCGATGACCCGGCGGGAGAAACCGTCGGGCATGCGGATGCCGAGCGTGTCGAGGCCGGCGGACGCCAGCGCATGAACCGTGCTGTCGGCGCGCTGCCGAAGGATCAGCGTCAGCGGGCCGGGCCAGAAGGCTTCGGCCAGCTGCCGGGAAACCGGATCGAAGTGCACATGGGCTTCGGCCATCGCCACGTCGGAGACATGCGAGATCAGCGGATTGAAGCGCGGGCGCCCCTTCATCTCGTAGATGCGGCTGATCGCATCAGGGTTGGTGGCGTCGGCGGCAAGGCCGTAGACGGTCTCGGTCGGAATGGCGACCGGTTCGCCTTCGGCAAGAACGGCGCAGGCGCGCGCGATCGCGCGGTCCGGTTCCCTATCCGTATCGATGATCTCAGCCATGCCGTTTCCTTTCCGACGCTTCCATAACGGACGCACCGGAAAAACAGAACGATTTTCTTTGAAGCAACCGGCTCGGCTCAGAGGCTGCGGATGATGCGGCGCAACGCGTCGTCCTTTGCACCGAGCATCAGCACGTTTTTCAGCGCGACCTTGGGATCGTCGGTGCGAAACAGCAGACCGTTGTCACGAAAATTGCGGTTGATGACCATTTGGCCGGCTTCCGCGCCCGGTTCGATGGCGACGGCGAAATACATGCGCGAATAGCCGGGCTGGATGCCTTCGAAAAAATGCGTCTCATGGCCGAGGTCGCAGTAGAAGTTGGCGAAGTAGAAGGACCAGGTGATGTCCTTGGAGGGCGTGACCGGCGTGCGCGCCGCCGTCACGTGACAGTAGCCGAGATGCGGCCGGCCGACGAGCGTGCGGTGGAAGATCATCTTCGGGAACTGGATCGAGGTGTGAAAGCCGTTGATCCGCTTATGGGTCGTGTCGCCGGCGGTGTTGAGCTTCTTGCCCGTCCTGTCCGCAACTTCCTCATAGCTCAGGTAGCGCCGTTCGCTCGGCACCCATTGCCTGCGATTGATCCGGCCCGTGCGCAGGAATTCGGTATGAACCGCCGTCTTCGGCGGGATTGTCGGCGGCGCCTCGGCTGCCGCGTCGTAGTATCTCAACTTTGCCATGATCGTCAGCGCGCCATCTGCCTGCCTGCAGGACCTCTCTCGTCCGCCGGCTAGGCTAGCGGCTCATGGTTAATGAATGATTGCCTGCTGGCTGCATCATGAGCGTTCCCTATCTGACGGGATGTCGCAAACGGGCGAACCTTTCCCGCGTCTGCGCCGCCCGCGCCGCAAAAGGCGGCAAATGCCCAAGATGTGGGCTATCTATATGTTTGTAGTGTAAAAAATCTAAGACAGGCGCCGTTGATGGCGGTTTTTCCCGTGTCGTCATTCTGGAATTGGATGTCGCTATCCGGCAGCTGCCAGGGCGGTTTCCGCGATTACATATCCTTACTCAAGGTGCCGTCTTCGAAGAGAAGGCGGAGAATTGGGAAGCCGGTCAAATCCCGGCGCTGCCCCCGCAACGGTGGTGGAGCGAAAGCCTCGGCAAAGGCCACTGGACGGTTCGTCCGGGAAGGCGCCGGGCTGGTCCGAAGGGACGGCTCCTGAGCCCGGAAACCAGCCTTGACGGACATAACCGTAACGGGTTGCGGCGGGCAGCCGGATCGGAGCCGACAACGCATGGGCGTGCGCCCGTGCGGGTTCCTGTCCTGCCTCTCCAAGACATGGCGCATGAGGACAGGACATGGAAACCAGAAACGATATGCTTCGAAAGCTGAAGGGCCGGCGCGACGGCTACAGCCTCGATCGGGCCTTCTACATCGATCCCGACTACTATCGGCAGGATCTGGAAAACATCTGGTACAAGGATTGGCTGTTCATCGGCCATGACTGCGAGATCCCGCGGGCCGGCAATTATTTCACCGTCCAGGTCGGCGACTACCCCGTTGTCATCACCCGCGATCGCCAGGGCACGATCCGCGCTTTGCACAACTCCTGCCGCCATCGCGGCTCGCGCGTCTGCACGCAACAGAAGGGCTCGTCGGCCAAGCTCGTCTGTCCTTATCACCAGTGGACCTACGAACTCGACGGCTCGCTGCTCTTCGCCCGGCAGATGGGCGAGGATTTCGACAAGGCAGCCCACAGCCTGAAGCCGATCCATTGCGAAACGGTCGGCGGCTACATCTTCATCAACCTGTCGGAAAAGCCGATGGATTTCACGGCGTTCCGCGAGATGGCCTTGCCCTATCTCGCGCCGCACCAGCTCGGCGAAACCAAGGTCGCGTTCGAAAGCACCATCGTCGAGAAGGGCAACTGGAAGCTCGTCTGGGAAAACAACCGCGAATGCTACCATTGCGCCGCCAATCACCCGGAACTCTGCCGCACCTATCCGGAAGCCCCGACCGCGACCGGAGTGCAGGGCGCCAAGGATGATCCCGTGATCGCCGAACATTGGGCGAAATGCGAGGCCGAAGGCTTGCCGAGCGAATTCAGGATGTCGCCGACCGGCCAGTTCCGCGCCGCCCGCATGCCGCTCGTCGACAATGCCGAAAGCTACACCATGTCGGGCGCCCGCGCCGTCAGGCGGGCCCTGTCGGCCGATGTTTCCCAGAGCCAGATCGGCACGCTTCTGATGTTCCACTACCCGACCACCTGGAACCATGTGCTCGCCGACCACGCCATCACCTTCCGTGTGCTGCCGCTCGGGCCTGAACTTACCCAGGTGACGACGAAGTGGCTGGTCAACAAGGATGCGGTCGAAGGCATCGACTACAATCTCGAGGAACTGACGCATGTCTGGACCGAGACCAACGATCAGGATCGCCAGATCGTCGAGGAGAATGCCTTCGGCATCCGCTCGCCGGCCTATGAGCCCGGTCCTTATTCGCCCGAGCACGAAGGCGGCGTGATGCAGTTCGTCGAGTGGTACTGCAAGTTCATGGAGCAGCGCCTTGCCGGCGACGCGGCTCCGCTTTCAAGGGTCGCCTGACATGCAGATGGCCTCTTCGTTTCACCATTTCGACGCGCTGCATGTCTGGATCGACCGGCAGCAGATGCTCGAATGCACATCGGCTGTCGTCGAGACCGCCGATGTCATGACCTTCACTTTCCGGGCGGAAAAGCCGGCCTGGTTCCGTTATCTGCCCGGGCAGTTCGTGACGCTCGAACTGCCCGTCGCCGACGAACCCGTCATGCGCACCTACACCCTGTCGTCGACGCCGTCGCGACCGCTGTCGATCGCCGTGACCGTCAAGGCGCAGGCCGACAGCATCGGCACCCGCTGGATGTTCGACCACCTGAAGCCGGGCATGAAGCTCCGGGCCTTCGGTCCGCTCGGCGATTTCAGCTTCGTGCGCCATCCCGGCGACAAGTACCTGTTCATCTCGGCCGGCTCAGGCATCACGCCGATGATGTCGATGACCCGCTGGATGGCCGATTGCGTCCCGGAAACGGATGTGACCTTCATCTCCTGTGCGCGTCGGCCGGACGATCTGCTGTTCCGTTCGGAACTCGAAGTCCTGGCCACGCAGATGTCCGGACTGAACCTCGGCTTCATCGTCGAGGGGCATGAGGCGCGCCACGGCTGGCACGGATTGCGCGGCCGTATCGACGGCGCCAAGCTGCCGCTGCTTGCGCCCGATTTCATGGACCGCACCGTCTTTTGCTGCGGCCCCGAGCCTTTCATGCGCGGCGTGCGCGAGATGCTGAAATCGGCCGGTTTCGACATGGGCCGCTATCACGAGGAGAGCTTCCAGCCGGCGGCGGCACCCGCCGCGGAAGAGATCGCCGTGCGCGCCGGTGCCGGAGACGAGGGCGAGGCCCAAGTGGCCAAGGTCGCCTTCACCATGAGCGGCAAGGAGGTCGAGGCCAAGCCCGGCCAGACGATCCTGCAGGCGGCGCGTGCCAATGGGGTGCGCATCGGCGCTGCCTGCGAAGGCGGCATCTGCGGCACCTGCCGGGTGATGAAGGTCGCGGGCGAGGTCGAGATGATCCACAATGGCGGCATTCTCGACGACGAGATCGACGAGGGTTACATCCTCGCCTGCTGCTCACGGCCGCTTGGCGACGTCCAGATCGAAGCCTGAGGGCGTCAATGCATGTCGCGAGAGGTGCGCCGCGGTTTTGCAGCAGCGACCTGCATAAAGGATCAGAGCTTAAAGCCTGGCGCGAGATCCTTTTTCACGCGACAGGCTTAGGGCGCGTTGCAGGGGATCTGATTGGCCGAAACGCTTGCCGGGGCGTCGGTGCCGGTCGCCGTTTTCGGGCATGCGCCCTGGGCAGCTTCGTTGCCGGCAATCGCCACCTGCAGGGCGCGCTCCTGGCGGGCGAAATCGATCGAGCCGGTCACCATCATGTCGACGCCGCTGCCGACGCCGCTCGCAGCGTCGGCGCGGCTGACGAGCAGCGGCTCGCTAAAGATCGCAGTCGCCCGTGCGACCGCCTGCATGCCCGTTCCCCGCTCGGCTTGGGCGACGAGCATCAGCGGTAGTGGCTTTTCCGGCAGCAAGGCGCCCTGTGCCCAGATCGCTTTCAGCGCCAGCGGCGACATTGCCGCCACGTTCACGTCGATGTCGTCAAGCGTTCCCGGCACGCGGTAGGGGCAGCGCCGCTTTCCGCAGTTGATGCCCGAGGAGAACTGCCACAGCGCGTAACTGTCCCAGTTGCCCATCGGGAAGACCTGGCGGATATCCGGCTTGTAGCGGGCGTACCAGAGCGGCAGACGCGACAGCAGCCGGTGTTTGGCCCGGTGCGCGGCGATGTATTTGGCGGTGATGTGGTTGGTGTAGAGGATCGGGTAGCGCCCGGTCCGGGTCTTGATGTGCCCGGCGAAGATGGCGGCGTCCTCGAGCGACATGTACTTGTCCGGGTCGATGCCTTCGAGATCGAGCACCATCAGTTCGTCGTCGCGCGGATCGGCGTAATCAAGGAAATGGTTCGCCTGGTCGACGGGATTGCCCGGACGGGCAAGATGATAGGCACCCCACAGCAGTCCGTGCGAGCGGGCAATCATCCGGCGGGTCTGGTAGAGCTCGCGGCTGACGGCGTATTTGCGCCACATGGTCTTGCAGTGGTTGAAGGTGTCGCCGTTGTGGTCGCCGGTGCAGGAGAAGCTTTCGGGCAGGCCGTCGGAGGCCTTGGCGATGAAGCCGGAAATGCGCTTGTCGCCAAGCATCGTTTCCCAGTCGATGCTGTTCATCTCATAGGCGTCGACGATGATGGCGTTCGATTTGGTCTTCCAGGGCTCCAGTTCACCGGCGCGTGCGATCGCCGCCGCGAAAGCCAGACCGATGAAGGTCGCGAGGCGCAGAATCATCCCTGTCGTGGAGATACACCGCTTTGCCATTCTCTGAGATTGCCGACAGTATCGTTAACGCATCGTAAATCCCAGCCCCCGCGCGGACTGTGCGGGAGCGGCGCGCGAATGTATACCGACCTGCAGCTGTATATAAGCAATTGCTTTCATGGTCGCGGCAGGTGGTCGATGATGCGGCAAGGCGCGCCACGGCAACGGGTGTCGGCCGCGCGGCCTGATCCCAAAGGACGCGGAAGATGGAACAAAACCGGTGACTTATGCGTTATCGGTCGATTTCGGATTTCCCGGCTGAGGGACATCCCCGGATCGGCCTCGGTCGGGGTGAAATCATGGAAAAGGTTGAAATGTCGCGGCATCCCGAAGCCGGGGGCGCGCAACATGCTTTCGGTGATGGAGGGATTTGATGAAGAACGTGCTGAAGTCCGGGATGGGCCGGTGGTTTTCCGTGGCCGTTGCGGCGGCCGTGCTGGTGACGTCGGCTGCCCCGTCGCAGGCCTTCACGCCGACCCCGCCGCGCGTCGAGCGGCAGAACGATGTGGTCAATGTCCAGTATCGCAGACCGGGCATGGAGCGTCGCGGCGGCTATTATTACTACAACGGCTACCGCGGTTATAACTATCGCCGCCCTGGCTATCGCTACTACAATGGCTGGTGGTATCCGATGGCAGCCTTCGGCACCGGCGTCATCATCGGCGGGGCGATTGCCCAGCCGCCGCGCTACACGCGTCCGGCGCCCGTCTATGGCAGCCGCCATGTGCAGTGGTGCTACGACCGCTACCGCTCCTACCGGGCCTACGACAATACCTATCAGCCCTATGGCGGTCCGCGCCGCCAGTGCTATTCGCCCTATAGCTAACGGGGAGGCAGGGCCGGGCGCTTCCGCTCCCGGCCTTTTTGCGCCGGGCTTCGCATGAGCCCCCTCACTACGCGCGCTGGGACTGGCCGATAGCACCGTCGTGCCCGGGCGAGAACTTGTCTTGGCGGTGCTAAAGTTCTTGGGCGAGCCCGATGAGCAGGCCTTCAGGCCCGCGGATGTAGCAAAGCCGGTAGGCGTCCTTGTACTGGACCACTTCCCCGACCAGTTGCGCACCGCGTTTGCGAAGCCGCTCGAGCGTCTCGTCGACGTCGTCGACGGCGAACATGACGCGAAGGTAGCCAAGCGCATTGACCGGAGCCGTGCGGTGATCGGCGACGACCGGCGGCGCGAGGAAGCGGGAAAGCTCGAGCCTGCTATGGCCATCCGGCGTGCGCATCATGGCAATTTCGACATGCTGATCGCCGAGCCCGGTAACACGCCCGGCCCATTCTCCTTCGATCTCCGCCCGACCTTCGAGCTCAAGGCCAAGTTCACGAAAGAAATCGATCGTCCCTTCGAGGTCTTCGACGACGATGCCTATGTTGTCCATTCGCTTGAGCGCCATGCTTCCAATCTCCACGGTGTCGTTATGGTTGCTCTCTTCAACACCGATCGCTAGGTGAGGGTTCCGAGCGGCGTCTCAGAGAATGCCGATCCTCCGGAGAATCCACCAGGCAAAGGCCATGGAGAGTGCGATGAACAGCGCTGCGTAAAGCGTGCCAGTGCCGTCGGCGAAGGGCAGCGCCCCGGTGTTCATGCCGAAGAAGCCGGTGACGAGCGTGGGCGGCAAGAGGAAGGCAGTCATCAGCGACAGGATGTAGAGATGCCGGTTGGTCTCCGAGGAGATCTTGCTGTCGATCTCTTCATGCAGCAGCCGTGCCCGCTCTTGCAGCGCAAAGACGTCGCGGTCGACCGCTTCCAGCCGGTCGGAAAGCCGCTCCGCTGCGTCGATGAAGCCCGGCGGCACCTCGTCCTCATCCGATGCGCCCGCACGCCGCAGCAAGGCGAGGATCGTGCGCAGGTGCCGATGCAGCCGCACCACGGTCCTGCGCAGCGGCGCAAGCCCCGGCTGCTGGCGATGCCCGGCCTCGCCATAGACATGGTCCTCGATGACGTTCAGGTCCTCGGTCAACTCCAGAACCAGCGAAATCAGCGTGCGCTGGAATTCGACGACGATCATTTCGAAGAGGTCGATCGGGCGTGCACATTTCGTGCTCTTCTCGACGGCCGCCTTGACCCGATCGATGCTGCGCAAAGGATGCAGGCGCGTGGTGATGATGATGCGGTCGCTCACGGCGAAATGCAGCCAGCCGATCGTCTTCGTCACCGCGTCGAAGGTGCGCTCGAAGTCGACGAGCGTGCCGTGCACGATATCGTCCGAAACGGTGATAGCGGCCTGTGTGTCGTGGCTCGTCAGCGTGGCGACCGCGAGCGGCGGCAGGTTGCCGATCCTCTCGATGAGCGCAGGCGTTCGCGCGTCCGAGAGCGCCAGATGAACCCACACCCATCCGTCGCCTTCAAGCAGGCTGTCGATTGAGGCGTCGGTGGCGATGCGCTGGCAGCGGCTTTCGCCCGGCACGAAACGATAGGCCCAGACGATGCCGGGTATTTCGGGGGAAATCAGGTTCATCTGAACGCCTTGTCCAGGGTGGGCTGCCTGTTCCGATCCATGGCTGGCAATGGAAGGGCAGAACATGCAGCCATTCAAAGTGCTACAGTTACCGCCGCGTCTTCGACAACGTGCGGCACTGTCTGTCTTGGCTTCTATGCGCCGTTGATGACAGTTTTGTTACGGGTGGCCGAGGCCCGATGCTCGGGATGCCGACGGCAATTGACGTTGACGTTTACGTAAAAATCAATAGTGTTCGGCGCACAAGGCAGCGCCCGGCGCGACCTGGCTATCTGGGAGGATCATCATGTACAAGGCACCCGTCGACGAGATCGCGTTCACGCTGAAGCACGTGGCCGGCATGGGCGATGCGCTGCAATCGGGCGCGTTGGGCGATCTCGGCGAAGACCTGGTCGATGCCATTCTTTCCGAGGCCGGCCGGTTCGCGACGGAAGAGGTGGCGCCGCTTGGCGACATCGGCGACAGGCAGGGCTCGCGCCTGGTCGAAGGCAAGGTCGAGACCCCGGATGGCTGGCGCGACCTCTATCACAACTGGATCGCCGGCGGCTGGAATGGGCTGACGGCGCCGGAAGAATTCGGCGGCCAGAAGCTGCCGCACATGCTGCACGTCGCCGCAATGGAAATGTGGAACGCCGGCTCGATGGCGTTTGCGCTTGGGCCGACGCTGACGATGGGCGCCGTCGAAGCGCTGGAGAAGCACGGCTCCGATAAACTCAAGGCCATCTATCTGCCGAAGATGGTCTCCGGCGAATGGACCGGCACGATGAACCTCACAGAACCGCATGCCGGCTCCGACCTCGGTGTGCTCAAGACCCGCGCCGAGCGCCGCGACGACGGCAGCTACCGCATCTTCGGCCAGAAGATCTTCATCACCTGGGGCGAACACGATTTCACCGACAACATCGTCCATCTGGTGCTGGCGCGCCTTCCGGACGCACCGGCCGGGACCCGCGGCATCTCGTTGTTCCTCGTGCCGAAATTTCTGGTCAACGCGGATGGTTCGCTCGGCGAACGCAACGATCTCTTCTGCCATTCGCTCGAGCACAAGCTCGGCATCCATGGATCGCCCACCTGCACGATGATCTATGGCGACGGTAAGTTCGGGGCTGAAAAGGGCGCGATCGGCTATCTGATCGGTGAGGAAAACCGCGGTCTCGCCTGCATGTTCACGATGATGAACAACGCCCGCCTCGCGGTCGGCATGCAGGGTGTGGCCATCGCCGATGCCGCGACCCAAAAAGCGATCGCCTTTGCCAAGGAGCGCACCCAGGGCAAGGCGCCCGGATGGGCGGGGCAGGGCATGAGCCCGATCATCGAACACCCGGATGTCGCCCGCATGCTCCTGACGATGAAGGCGCTGACGCAGGGTTCCCGCGCGATCTCCTATGCCTGCGCCCACGCCGTCGACATGGGGCACGCGGCTGAAAGCGAGAAAGCGAAGTTCTGGCAGGAGCGCTCCAGCCTGCTGACGCCGATCGCCAAATCCTTCTCGACCGATGCCGGCGTCGACGTCGCCTCGCTCGGCATCCAGGTCCATGGCGGCATGGGCTTTATCGAAGAAACCGGTGCCGCCCGCTACCTGCGTGACGCCCGCATCGCCCCGATCTACGAAGGCACCAACGGCATCCAGGCGATCGACCTCGTCACCCGCAAGCTGCCGCTCTCCGACGGCGGCCACGTCCGCGGCTTCATTGTCGAACTGCGCGACATCGCCGCAGCGGTGCGCGCCTCCAACCGCGACGGGTTTGGCGAAACCGCCGCCCGGCTTGAGGTTTCGCTCGACGATCTCGCGGCTGCGACCGAATGGCTGATCGCGGCCGTCGCCGGTGGAAAGCTTGCCGAAGCGCTGGCCGGCGCCACCGCTTACCAGCGTCTCTTTGGCCTGGTGCTGACGGGCGCCTATCTCGCCAAGGGCGGCCTCGCCGAAGCTGCCGACGGCAAGGAAGACCAGCGCATCGCGCTCTGCCGCTTCACCGCGGAAAACCTTCTCGCGGAAACCGCCGCGCTTAAGGATCGTGTCGTCAATGGCGCCGACAGCCTGGCTGTGGCGCGCGCCGTTCTGGCTTGAGAGGAATATCCATGACCGACCACGTGCTCATCGAGCGGCCGGAAGCCCATCCCGGCGTCCAGGTGATCCGCTTCAACCGGCCGGAAAAGAAGAACGCCATCACCCGCGACATGTACGCGAAGATGACCAACGCGCTGACGGTCGCCTCCAGCGATCCGGCGGTGCGTGCGACCGCTTTCCTCGGCACCGACGGTTGCTTTTCCGCCGGCAACGACATGGCCGATTTCCTCGCCTTCGCCATGGGCGGCTCCATGGGCAATGAGGTAATCGCGTTCCTGAAGGCACTTGCGACCGCGACCAAGCCCATCGTCTCGGGCGTAGACGGCCTGGCGATCGGCATCGGCACGACGATCCATCTCCACTGCGACCTGACGATCTCGTCTGAACGTTCTGTCTTCAAGACGCCGTTCGTCGATCTGGCGTTGGTGCCCGAGGCGGCATCGAGCCTGATCGCGCCGCGCATCATGGGCCACCAGCGCGCCTTCGCGCTGCTTGCAGCCGGCGAACCGTTCGATGCCAAGGGCGCGCTCGACGCCGGGCTGATCTGGAAGATTGTCGGCGCGGATGCGGTCGAGAGTGAAACGCTCGCTGTTGCCGCCCGCCTCGCCAAGAAACCGCCGGAAGCGCTGCGCATCGCCCGCGATCTCGTGCGCGGCGACCGGAGCGACGTGCTGGCGCGGATCGACGAGGAAGCCAAACACTTTGCCGCACAGCTGAAGAGCGCCGAAGCGCGCGCCGCCTTCGAGGCCTTCATGCGCCGCTAGGGCGAAATGGGTTCTGGAAAAACCTTGCAAACGTGATTGCGGGTGCCCTCGTGGCGCCCCTTTTTCGTGTTCGGGGGCGCGGTCTTAGCCACCCGACGGTAAAGATCGCGTTGCCGCCGCCATCGCGAACTTGCATATGTCAATTTTAATCGCTTCTTAAATAGCGATCGCTAGCGTCCTGCGCGATAGGCCTATCCTCTTTCGGATGGCTCCAGCCGCATGAAGCATGGCTGTTTCCGCCTTCTGGCATGTTCAACGTTTTCCCGTCAGCCTCTGCGCGCCGTCTTTCCGACGGACGAACGATGCTGCGCGAAAATCATCAAGAGCTCATGTCCGGCGGTCGCCGCCGGCACCCATTGGGAGCCCATCTTGTCCAAGCGATCGAACCTCATGACGCGCATCCTTGTTGCCGCGTCCTGTGTCGTCGTCGGCGCCTTCGCCGGCTTTTCCGTATACATCGACAGCCTGCAGCGTGCCACCACCACCAAAGCCGTCGAGGAGAACATTGCCTCCTCCGGCACGCAAGCCGCCCAGAGCGTTGCCAAGTGGCTGAACGGCCGCGTCACGCTGACGGCAATGGTTGCGGATGCCACCGGCAATGTCGCTGATGACAGCGCCGTCCAGCCGATCCTGAAGAACGACGTTCTGACCAGCGAGTTCATGTCGACCTATGTCGGCAATGAGAGCGGCAAGTTCATCACCTGGCCGGATAATCCGATGCCGGCCGGCTACGACCCGCGCCAGCGCCCCTGGTACCAGCAGGCCGTCAAGGCTGACGCCCGCGTGCTGACCGAACCCTATGTCGACGCGTCCAGCGGCGCGCTGATCATCAGCGCCGCCGTGCCGGTCAAGCGCGACGGCAAGCTCTACGGTGTTGCCGCCAGCGACTTCTCGCTCGAAACCCTGGTGACCATGATCAAGGGCGTCGATGTCGGCGGCGAGGGCTTTGCCTTCCTCGCGAGCAAGGACGGCCAGATCCTCGTCCATCCCGATGCAAAGCTCGTCACCAAGTCGCTTGCCGATGCCTTCCCGATCGACACGCCGGCAATCGGCACCGGCATCATGAACACCGAGCTCGACGGCAAGCCGATGCTGGTGAGCTTCGTTCCGGTCCAGGGCCTGCCCTCGGTCGAATGGTATGTCGGCTTCGTTATCGACGCCGATGCCGCGTATTCGGCGATCGATCAGTTCCGCATTGCCGCGACCATCGCCACGATCCTTGCGGTCGGCGTGATGCTCGTGTTCCTCGCGACCTTCCTCAACCGCCTCGTCATCCGTCCGGTTACGGACATGACCGGCGCGATGGAAAAGCTCGCTTCGGGCAACCATAACGTCGAGATCCCCGGCGAAGAGCGGACCGACCAGATCGGCTCCATGGCCGCCGCCGTCGCCGTGTTCAAGGCCAATGCCGTCGAGCGTGCACGCCTTGAGAGCGAAGCGGATGCGAACCGCTCGCTGTCGGAGCGCGAACGTCTTGAGCGTGAGGCGCAGAAGGCGCGTGACGCGGCGGAAATCCAGGTGGCCGTCGATGGCCTGGCGACAGGCCTTGGCCGCCTTGCCGATGGCGATCTCGCCTACCGCATCGACAACCCCTTCGCCGATCGTCTCGATCGCCTGCGCGCCGACTTCAACAACTCGGTCGCCAAGCTGCACGACACGCTCTGCGCCGTCG
>NZ_JTLA01000162.1:0-336 GCF_000799055.1 Ensifer sp. ZNC0028 | reverse complement strand
AGCCCTTCGGCCCCTTCTGGAAATGGCTGCAGCTTCGCCTCTACCCACGCGCCTTTGCGCTGGTGACCATGACCAAGGGGGCTCTCGACTATTTCCCGCCGGATGTTCGCCGCCACGGGAGAGTGATCGCCAATGCCATCAACCTGCCAACCGGCTGGCAAAAGAAGCGCGGCAACAATGTGCTCACCGCCGTCGGCCGGCTGACGGAGCAAAAAGGCTTCGACCGGCTGCTCGAAGCCTTCGCCAAGGTGGCCAGCGACCACCCCGAATGGAAGCTCGTCATCTGGGGTGAAGGCGAAGCGAGAAAAGCGCTGGAAGCCCAGCGCGACGCGCTTG
>NZ_JTLA01000161.1:0-20412 GCF_000799055.1 Ensifer sp. ZNC0028 | reverse complement strand
CGCCCCGCCTGCGGGGAGAAGGTGGCCGGCAGGCCGGATGAGGGGCCGCGTCCGCGGACGGTCACCCGCCGATTTCCGCAGCAGCGGCCTTTAACTGCTCAGTCCGAACGACTTCTCGAGGGCTTCCCAGGTCTCGTCCATGGCGAAGGTGCCGGAGAGATAGGGAATGGCCACGTGTCCATAGAGTGGCGAAAGCTGCCACTCGGCCGTTTCCTCATCGACTCCTGCGATCTGCTGCAGGTAGATCGTCGAGACGAGCCCGGTGCGGTCGGCGCCGGCCTTGCAGTGGATCAGAAGCGGCTTCGGTGCGTCCCGGAGGATCGCCATCAGTACGTCGGTTTCCTTGCGGTCGATCTCGGCCGAAGCGGACATGGGGAAGTTTATGAGCCGGATACCGTTGCGCTCTGCGGCGGCAACCTCTTCGCGATACCAGCGCTCGCTCGGCCTTTCGCCGCGCAGGTTGAGAATGGTGCGGATGCCGTAGGCCTTGGAATAGGCAGCGATCGCCTCCGGCGTCGGCTGTGCCGAACGGTAGACCTCACCGGCCACGAGCGTATGGAAATTGCCGGTCCACTGAAGACCGACGAGATAGATAACCAGGCCCGCGACGAGTGCGACGACGGCGACGGCGAGGCGTTTCAGCAGACGCTTCGCGGTGAGAAATCTTGCAGATGCCATGAGACAGACCCGACGCCGTTCGTGCGCGGGTGTGCCTGCGATTGCTGCACAGTTTTTGCCCCGGCTATTCGGCACGTATTAGGCATCTGTGATGTTTTGATGGCGGCTGTTTCAGGCGATGAGCGGTGCAGCGATCGCCTTTAGCGCGGACTGGGCGTCGCGCGGTGCGAGCCGCACCTGCAGGCCGCGCTGCCCGCCATTGATGTAGACCTGCGCTTCGGCAAGTGCTGCCTCCTCGATCGCCGTCGGTACCAGCTTCTTCTGTCCGAACGGGCTGATGCCGCCGACATGGTAGCCGGTCAGCCGCTCGGCATCCGCCGGTTTCATCATCGCCGCCGACTTGCCGCCGAAGGCGGCGGCGAGCTTCTTCATGCTGACCTCACGATCGGAGGGCACGACGCAGCAGACCGGCTTGCCGTCGACCTCAGCCATCAGCGTCTTCAGCACCCGGCATGGATCCTCGCCAAGCGCCTCGGCCGCCTGGAGGCCGACGCGCTCCGCATTGGGATCGTAGTCATAGCTGTGCACGCTGAAGGCGACGCCGGCCTTCGAAAGCATCTGCGTGGCGCGCGTGGTCTTCGACATCGTCGTCGCTCCGAATGGGATCAGGCTTTGGCGAGCACCGCCTCGTAGAGGTCCGGCTTGAAGCCGACCAGGAGATTGCCGTCGGCTTCGAGCACCGGGCGCTTGATCATCGAGGGCTGGGCGAGCATCAGCGCGATTGCCTTCTGTTCGTCGAGGTCCTGCCTGTCGGCCTCGTCGAGCTTGCGGAAGGTCGTGCCGGCGCGGTTCAGCACCGTTTCCCACCCGGCTTCCTTGCACCAGCGCTCCAGATGCGGGCGGTCGATGCCCTCGGCCTTGTAGTCGTGGAAGCGATAGGCGACGCCCCGGCCGTCGAGCCAGGTGCGCGCCTTCTTCATCGTGTCGCAGTTCTTGATGCCGTAAATCGTAACCGTCATGCCCATGCTCCAGCCGCAGCGAGCAATTCCCGAACGCCGGGAATCGCGCAATTTCAAAGCGTGGCAGGAGTGATAACTGCCCGATGCGCGGGAGGGAAGACCGAGACCTTGCGTCAGGTCACGCCGACATAGCGCCCCGGCTTGTGATTGATCGCCAGCGTCATGTTGACGACCGCCGCGCCGATCACCGAAAGCACCAGGTTCGACGGCGGCAGCACGAGGAAGGCGGCCGCCAGAATGGCGAGATCGACTGCCAGCTGGAAATAGCCGGCGCGGATGCCGAACCGTTCCTGGAGATAGATTGCGACGATGTTGATGCCGCCAAGCCCGGTGCGATGGCGAAAGAGGATCAACAGGCCCATGCCCATCAGCCCGCCGCCGACAATCGCCGCATAGATCGGGTCGAGCCGGGCGATCTCCACCCAGCCGGCGGTCAGCCGGGAAAACAGCGAAACGAGGCTGACGGCGATGAAGGTGCGCAGCGCAAACATCCAGCCGAGGCGTTTGACCGCCAGGACGTAGAACGGCAGGTTGACAAGCGAAAAGACCAGCCAGAACTCGGCGCCGGTCGCATATTGCAGCAGCAGCGCCAGGCCCGACGTGCTGCCCGTGAGCAGCATCGCCTTGCTGTAAATGATGATGCCGAGCGACATGATCAGCGTGCCCGTCAGGATCGCCAGCGCATCCTCGTAGAGGCGATGGCGTTCGGCCGGGGTTTCTGTCGCGTCGATGCTGCGCTCGGCCATCATGGTCCTCAGAGGTTCTTGAAGTTGGCGATGACGCCGCCGACTTCGGCCGTCTTCAGGCCGGCAATGTTGATGCGGCCGGAACCGGGCATGTAGATGCCATGCTCGTTCCGAAGCCGCATGACGTCGGCCTCGGCGAGCGGCAGCAGCGAGAACATGCCTTCCTGGCTGGCGACGGCGCCGAGCGCCTGCCAGCGATCGCGCAGGCCTTCGGCGAGCGCGCGGCGGATGTTGGTGATGCGCAGCCGCATGGTTTCGAGTTCTTCCTGCCAGTCCCGCTTGAGCTCGGCGTCGGAAAGGATCATCCGCACGATGGCAGCACCGTGATCCGGCGGCATCGAGTAGCTGGTGCGGGCGAGGCCGGCGAGGTTGGAGCGGACCGTATCGGCCGAAGACGACGAGGCCGTCACCGCGAAGATCGCGCCGGCGCGCTCGCGATAAAGCCCGAAGGACTTGGAGCAGGAAACGGCAACCAGCGCTTCCGGCACGACGCCGATCAGGTGGCGGAGCCCGGCGACATCCTCGTCGAGGCCGCGGCCGAAGCCCTGATAGGCGAGGTCGACGAGCGGCAGCAGGCCGCGCTCGGCGATGACGGCGGCAAGCTCCATCCACTGCGCTTGCGTGATGACGCCCCCGGTCGGGTTGTGGCAGCTCGCATGCAACAGCACGGCATCGCCGGCTGCAGCACCCTGGAGTGCCGTCATCATGTTGTCGAAGAGCACGGTCTGCGTCGGCACGTCGAAGAACGGGTAACCGGCGGGCTCAAGGCCTGCCGTCTTGAAGATGCTGGCATGGTTCGGCCAGCTCGGGAGCCCGATCCAGATGCGCTTGCCGCCCATCTGGTGGATGAGGTCGGCCGCGAGCCGTAGAGCGCCGGAGCCGCCCGGCGTCTGCACGCCGGCGATATGGCTGCGATCGATCGTGTCGCCACCGACCAGCGTCCAGAGATGGTCGAGGAAGACGAGGTCGCCCTCGGGGCCGACATAGGACTTGCTGTCCTGCGTTTCGAGCAGGCGCTTCTCCGCGGCCTTGACGGCGCGGAAGATCGGCGTATGGCCGGTTTCGTCGCGGTAGACGCCGACGCCGAGATCGACCTTTCCGGGGCGCTCGTCCTTGCGGTAAAGCCCGATCAGGGCCAGCAACGGATCATCGGGTTGGCGGGTCAGAGCGTCGAACATGCCGGAAATTCCCCCTTGAGTGGCAGCGATGCGATATCGGTCGAGAAAGCCTGCCGGCCGCCGTTCCTCCGGCTGCCCTGCGGCTTTCTTCTTAAGTCAGCGCAAGCGCAAAATCGATGCGATATTTGCCACGGCGACAATATCGACAGCGTGCTATTTGCGCAAAACTCTGCAATTGATTTGCTGATTTGCGCGCTAGGGGCCGAGGATGGTTGAAAAGGTAGCGATGGAATTGGATCAGATCGACCGGCGGATCATCCGCCTGCTGGTGGAGGATGCATCGCTCAGCAACAACGCGCTTGCGGCGCGGGTCGGCCTTTCGCCGGCGCCGCTGTCGCGCCGCCTTGCCCGGCTCTATGCGGCCGGCGTCATCCGCCAGACGGTGGTCGTCGATCCGAAGGCAGCGGGCATCGGCTTCCAGGCCTTTGTCGAGGTGACGCTGGAGCGCACCGCAAGCAAGGTCGGCCAGCGCTTCATCGAGCTGGTGTCGCGCATGCCGGAGGTGGTGGAATGCCACACGGTCGCCGGCGATTTCGATTTTCTCCTGAAGATCGCGGTGCGCGACGTCGCCGATTACAAGCGCCTGCTCTGGAGCGAATTCGAGCAGATCGCCGAAATCAAGACGTTGCGCTCGACCATTCTGCTCGACAGCCCAAAGATGACGGCCGCCACGGGGGCGTGACGGCCGCTTGAACATTCAATGGCGTCCTAGGCTTCGAGCGACCCAGGTTTGCGCACGGCGCTCGACGGCGCAGCGCATGCGATCTTCATCAGGTCCGAGCGCCGGCGCGCAAGGCGCGTCGAGACGCGGGTGACGATCAGCCCGTCCTGCGGCGCGCGAACTTCGAGGGCACCATCCGCCTGGCCGGGGCGCGTAAGGATCGTTGCGAGCAGGTCGCCGGCCTTCACGCTCTCGCCGATATCCCGGTGGAACAGGATGGCGCCGGCCTCAGGCGCCCGGATCATTTCGATGTTGTCGAGCGGCGCGACGATGCCGGCGAAGGGTGCGATCGTTTCTTCGGCACCGGTCACGACGCCGCGGGCGACGAGGAAGCGGAAGACGCCTTCGGCATCCTTGCGGGCAAGTTCCGGATAGACGTCGCGCGTGCCGCGAAGCTCGACCGTCACCGAGAGGCGTCCCGGCAGGCGCGTCTTCTTCTGCCCGGTTTCATATTTCCAGGCATAGGCGACAGCCTCTTCGAAGGCGGAGCTTTCGCCGTCCGAAAGGAACACCGCTTCCATGTCGAGGGCCGAGGCGAGGTCGCCGGCTTCCGGCCAGAAGGCGTCGTCGATATAGGCGTATTGCAGCGCCTCGTCGTCGCAATGAAGATCCAGCATCAGGTCGGCGCCGAGCGCCATATGCAGCAGCTGCCGTTTCAGCCGGTCCGTTGCGGAGTAACGGTCGAGATCGTCGATCAGCCGGTCACGGTCGCCGAGCGCAATCAACGGGAAATCTCGGTTGAAATTGGTGCGCGATCCCAGTTCGAAGCGGCCCTGCAACTCGCCGAAATGCGACTGCGCGGCTCCGATCGGGTTTGCCTGGGGTACGACGGTGATGTCGCCGAGGATGGCGCCGTCCTTCTCCGCCTGCTGCAGCCGCTGCAGCAGGAAATGCGCAAGGGCAGTGCCCGGCAGCTCGTTGGCGTGCAACGCAGCCTGGATGTAGGTCTTGGGTGCGGCGGCTGTCCTGCCCTTGAAACGGAAGACCGGCAGGCGCCATTCGATGCCGGGCGTATCGCCGGCGATGATGATTTCGGAAACGTCCATGGGCTCCTCCCGTATCGTATGCTGATGGCGCTTATCGGCATTCCGGCGGCGCTCCGCAAGTCGCTAAAACAGGGGTGCGATTTCGGGTTGCGCCGATGGCGCTTTGCCTTTGACATGGAGGGCCGGCCTATTGTTCCTTGAACCGTCACCAAAGGCAGGAAACCGCAAGATGATCCTCATCGGCCAATACGACTCCCCCTTCGTGCGACGCGTGGGCATCGCGCTCAGCCTCTACGACATTCCGTTCGAACACCGTCCGTGGTCGTCCTTCGGCAATGCCGACGAGCTTCGCGCCTACAATCCGTTGACGCGCGTGCCGACGCTGGTGCTGGACGATGGGACGGTGCTTGCCGACAGCCATATCATCCTCGATTATCTCGACAGTCTCGTCTCCGACGACCGGGTCCTGTTCCCGCGGACGGAACCGGCGCGCCATCGGGCGCTGAGGATCGCCACGCTTGCGACCGGTCTCGGCGACAAGGCAGTCAGCCTTTTCTACGAGAAGCGGCTGCACGGCGCGGTCTCGGCGCTCTGGGTCGACCGCTGCCGTCGCCAGATCGAAGAGACGCTTCAAGTGCTCGAAACGAGCCGCGCGGAAGGCACGGGCGCCTACTGGTTCGGCGAGCGCATCGGCCATGCGGATATTGCCGTTGCGGCCGTGTTGCGCTTCCTCAAGGAGGTGCATCCCGATCTGGTCACGATGGGGCGCTATCGGCGGCTGCAGGCGCATGCAGACATGCTTGAAGCGCTTCCGGTGTTCCAGGCCATCAGCCAGCCCTTCATCCCGCCGGCATAGGGCCCGGCTTCTCGTCGAAGCCGGGCCGCCACATCACCAAGGCGTGATTGCCCGGCTACCTTCGGCCCGGTGCAATTTCCATCATCCGGTCACAAACGCGGCAGATTCTCGTTGCGAGGCTGGCGTTCAGGAGCCTCTTGGGCGTTTGATGCCTCTGGCAAAGGGGAATTTCCATGAAAATCACCCGCATTGCAGCCCTCACCGTTCTCTCGCTTTCTCCCTTCTTTTTTTCATCCGGTGCACACGCTCTGAGCATGAGCGAGTGCAGCGCGAAGTATAAGTCGGCGCAGGCTGCCGGTTCGCTCAATGGCATGAAGTGGAACGATTTCCGAAAAGCCCAGTGTGGCACGGAAGCTGCCGCCAAGCCGACCGCCATGACCAATGAAGAGCCCACTGCCAGCAACACGGAAAGTGCGCCCGAACCGGCCGCGACGACGGCCAAGGCGCCGAAGGGCGTGGTCTTCCCGAGCAAGGTCGATGCGAAATACTCTACGGAAACCGCCGGCAAGGCGCGCATGCACACATGCCTCGACCAGTACAACGCCGACAAGGCGAACAATTCATTGAACGGCCTCACCTGGATCAAGAAGGGTGGCGGCTACTACAGCATCTGCAACACGCAATTGAAGCATTCCTGATCTAAGGCCGTCCCGGCAGTCGGCATTTCGAGCCGCTGCCGCTCGATGCTGTCTCGCGGTGACCTGCCTTTGGCTGCGGCAACCCGTAAGCCGCCAAAGGCAGGTCATGGCACCGCTAGCGCTTTAGCGCGCCGGCAGCAGCGGCCAGCGGGCGAGGATCTTCGCGGAGCCCGTCCCCTTGCGCGCATGGATCAGAACGAGTTCGCGCGCCACCCAGGAGACCGGTTCTGAAACGCGGATCTCCGGCGCGACCCGATCGTTCCGGTAGAGCGTCATATGGGGGATTGCCGCGAGCGGGCGTTTGAGTGCCCCGATCTGCCGGACCAGCGCGCTGAAGCCCGGCGCGGCGTCGCGCGTCGTCAGGGCGCGCGGCCGGTCACGGCCATTGCCGTTGCTGACCAGCCTGTCGAGCCGGATCTCGACCGGTGGTACGTCGATGCGCGCACCCTGCCGCAGCGCATCCGCGACCGCGAAGTCGGGTATGCCGCGGCCCTGCCAGCGCTTGTCGACGGAGACGTGCAGGCGATCGGCCCGATAGATAAAGCCGTCCGCCGCCTGGTCGGCGAAATCCCTTTCGGCGATTGCCAGCGCCTGCGTGACGGCGGGCTCGTCCGGAAGCAGCGCGAAGTAGAGGATGTCGATTGCCGGAGCCGGCTGGGGACCACCGAGATGGAATGCGAATTGGTTCGACGACACGGCATCCTCCATTGCCCGGAGCGCGCACCACGACATGTGGCCTCAAAGGCAGATGGGGATGCCGGCCGACAATGCCAAGGACATCCGGTGGATAAGGGAAGACTTCGCCTGGTTGAGGTTCTTGCTTCGCTATTCCGTCGGCATCCGGCTAAATTTCTGCAGGTCCGGATCGAGACGGTCCCAGGCAAGGCCGCGCACGGCATAGGTCACCGCCTGCGGTCTGTAGCGGTTGGGATCGTCGAGGCTTGCCGCGCGAACGCTGAAGAACTCCGGCATGGCCGAGAAGGTCATGTAGACCGGCGAGCCGCAGGTGGGGCAGAAGCCGCGCGTCTTCACATGGCCGCTGTCGGCGACCATGTCCCAATGCGAGGCCTGGCCTTCGAGCTTCACGCCCTCGCGGCGGAACGTCATATGCGATCCGTGCCCGGTCCCGCTTTCGTGCTGGCAGTCGCGGCACTGGCAGTCGTTGGAAAAGACCGGTTCACTCGAGATCTCGTAGCGGATCGCGCCGCAGGCGCATCCGCCGATATAGGACTTGCTCATGCATTCCTCCTGTTGCGGGCACGGCAAAGCCGGCGCGCGGCCACACAGGGGCGCGCCGATCGAACGCTTTGCCTATCGAGGTGGGTACGGTGCCGGATCGCCGTGGCGATCCGCCTGGGCTTCACTGCTGTTCGTCGGTAACGGTGCCAAGGCGCGACAGGACCTTCGGCCAGCCATTGCTCATGTTGGCATAGGCGCTGTCGTTCTTCGGCGTGACGAAGCCGGAATGAACGAGCCGGAGGCGGGTGCCGTTGTCGACCTTCGTCAGCGTCCAGGTGACGACCGTATCGAGGCGCGAGCCGTAGCCGCTATTGCCCTCATCGCCGCCTTTCCAGGAGTAGACGAAACGCTCATGCGGGCGCACTTCCAACACCTGGCAACGGATGGTGCCATCCCACGCGCCGGCCGGCGTCGTCTGGAAAGTGAAATGGGTGCCTTCCACCGGTTGGAAGCCCGCCGGCTGCATGATCCAGCGGCCCATCAATTCACCGTTGGTCAGCGTCCTCCAGATCGTCTCAGGCGTATGCGGAAAGACCTCGTCGACGACGATATCCTGGGTCTCGAGTTTCAAGGCTGCTGCGTCGGTCATGGATCGATCTCCTTGAGAAGGGTGCGCAGATTGGCGAAGCGGTCGCGCCAGAAGCTGCCGTAGTGGCTCATCCAGTCGACGAGCGGCGCCAGGCCCTCGGGCTCGGCGCGGTAGTAGACGTTGCGGCCCTCCGGACGCTCGGCGACGAGGCCCGCCTGCTTCAGCGATTTGAGGTGCTGCGATATCGCGCCCTGCGTCACGCCGCTGCCGCGCGTCAGTTCGACGACGGTGATCTCCTCGGCATTGGCGATGCGCTCGAACACGGCGCGCCGGGTCGGATCGGCAAGGGCGCGCATGACGGCGGTGACGGGGGCGGTTTCGATCATCATGAATAAATGAATAGCGGATACTAATTGATTAGTCAATGCTATTGATTAATGCGAGCTCGCCGTCGGGCGCACGATGATCTCGCTGACGTCGACATCGTCGGGCTGGCCGATGGCGTAGGTGATCGACGATGCAACGGCGTCGGGACTGATGCAGACGGCCCGCCATTCCTTCATCGCCTCGCGCGCGCTGGGGTCGCTGATCGTATCGGCGAGCTCGGAGGTCGTTGTTCCGGGCGAGATGACGGTAACGCGGATGCGATCGGTCTCCTGCCTCAGGCCGTCCGAGATCGCCCGGACGGCGTACTTGGTGGCGCAATAGACGGCGGCCGTCGGCGACACCGAATGGCCACCGATCGAGGAGATGTTGATGATCTGCCCGGATCCTTGCGCACTCATGATCGGCAGGGCCGCGGCAATGCCGTAGAGCACGCCCTTGATGTTCACATCGACCATGCGGTCCCACTCGTCGATCTTGAGCGCGGCCAGCGGCGACAGCGGCATCACGCCGGCATTGTTGACAATGACATCGAGGCGGCCGAATTCGGCCTGGGCAAAGCGGGCGAAGGCGGCAACGTCGTCGCGGTCGGTAACGTCGAGCACGCGAAAGCGGACCTCGCCGCCGGCAGCGGCGATTTCGTCGGCGATGCGCTCCAGCCGGTCGGCTCGGCGTGCACCGATCACCACCTTGGCGCCGGCTGCAGCCAGCCTCTTGGCGGCGGCTTCGCCGATGCCGCTGCTTGCGCCGGTGATGGCCACGACTTTTCCCTGAACATTCTCCATGGATATCGCCTTTCGAGAGGTACGTTTCTGATTGGCTCGGGTGCTGATGCCCCTGAGTTGATGAGACGGAGGATAGAAAAGGCGATCCGCTCGATCGAGCGGCCAATCGAGGATGACGTGGTCAGAAGTTCTAACCAATGATGGCGACGGTGGAGCAGGGTTCCGCGCGGATTGGTCGTTAGGCTGACCCTGGAGACAAGCGAAAGGGCGAAGCTTCGCACTTCGCCCCCATTTCTGTCGCTGTCCGTTGAGGCCGCTTATTCGCTCGCCTGCGCGGCCTTCTCGATGATCGCGGCCACCGCCTCGGGCTTGGAGACGTAGATGGCGTGGCTGCCGGATGTCTCGACCACGGTGGAACCCGCCCGCTTTGCCATCTGGCGCTGGGCGGCCGGCGGGATCATGTGGTCGTCGGTCGCGACCAGGTAGAAGCTCGGCTTTTCCTTCCACGCCGGGGCGGTGACGGCGCCGGTTGTCGCTTCAATGCCCCACGGTACCTGGGAGTCGGCCATGAAGGCCGCAAGCTCAGGATCGACATCGGCCGCGAAGGCAGCAGCGAACTTTTGCTTGTCGAGCGAGAGGAAGCCATCGACCGGCGGCAGGATCGGCGGAACGGCCGCGCCGGCCGGCGGGTTGGCAATGAGCGAGGAAACGGACTCGCCCTTATCCGGCGCAAAGGCGGCGATGTAGACCACCGACTTCACCTTCTCGTCGGTGCCGGCTTCCGAAACGACCACGCCGCCATAGGAGTGGCCGACGAGCACGACCGGTCCGTCCTGCGCGGCGATCGCACGTTTGGTGGCCGCAACGTCGCCAGCAAGCGTCACAGTCGGATTCTGGACGATGGTGACGTTGTAGCCGTCCTTCTTCAGGAGGTTGTAGACGCCCTGCCAGCCGGAGCCGTCGGCAAAGGCGCCGTGAACGAGTACGACATTCTTGGTGGCGGGGGCTGCGTGGGCCGGTGTCAGCGCGCTTGCGGAGAGGGCGAAAGCGGCGGCGGTGATCAGGGACTTGAGCATTTCGGATCTCCTTCGGTGAGTTATTTTCGCGACATTGATTATCGCGATAATCATCGTATACGGCGACTCGGTTTTCTTGTAAAGATATTAATTATCGCGATATCTATTTTCGCGGCGAACGGCCGCAAGCGCCGCAAGGAGGCTGGAATGCCCGACGACCCGACAACGCTGCCGCTCGACAGCCAGCTCTGTTTCTCGATCTACTCGGCGTCGATCGCCATCAACCGCGTCTACAAGCCGATGCTCGATGCGCTCGGTGTGACCTATACGCAGTATCTCGTCCTGAGCACGCTTTGGGAGAGGGATGGACTGACGATCTCGGCGATCGCCGATCGGCTGGGTCTGGAATCGAGCACCATCACGCCGGCCGTGAAGCGCCTCGAAGCCGCCGGCTTCCTGGGTCGGCATCGCAGCGTCACGGACGAGCGGCAGGTCGAGGTCCATCTCACCGCGAAAGGACGCAGCCTGCACGTGAAGACCGGTTGCCTGACCGATGCGCTCCTGGAAAATTCCGGCTTCACGGTACCGGAAATGATCGACTTGAACGAACGGGTCCGGAAACTGCGCGATGGCATGCGCGACGCGGTGAAGTAACGCTGCATCCGGGCCGCCACTCTTCCGGGAAGCAAAAAGGGCGCGCCGAAGCACGCCCTCTAACATTTTCTATCGCCGACGCAGCAGATGCGTCCTCGCGTTTACTCCCACTCGATCGTGCCCGGCGGCTTCGAGGTGACGTCGTAGACGACGCGGTTGATGCCACGGACCTCGTTGATGATGCGCGTCGCCGCGCGGCCGAGGAATTCCATGTCGTAGTGATAGAAGTCCGCCGTCATGCCGTCGACCGAGGTGACGGCGCGCAGTGCGCAGACGAACTCGTAGGTGCGGCCATCGCCCATGACGCCGACGGTCTGCACCGGCAGAAGTACGGCAAATGCCTGCCAGATGGCATCGTAGAGGCCGGCCTTGCGGATCTCGTCGAGATAGATCGCATCCGCTTCGCGGAGAATCTCGAGCTTCTCGCGGCTGATGCCGCCCGGGCAACGGATGGCAAGGCCCGGACCCGGGAAGGGGTGGCGGCCGATGAAGCTGTCGGGCAGGCCGAGCTCGCGGCCGAGCACGCGCACTTCGTCCTTGAACAGTTCGCGCAGCGGCTCGACGAGCTGCATGTTCATGCGTTCGGGCAGGCCGCCGACATTGTGGTGCGACTTGATCGTCACCGACGGGCCGCCGGTGAAGGAAACGCTTTCGATGACGTCGGGATAGAGGGTGCCCTGAGCGAGGAAGTCGGCGCCGCCGAGCTTCTTTGCCTCTTCTTCGAACACTTCGATGAACAGGCGGCCGATGATCTTGCGTTTGGTCTCGGGATCGCTCTGGCCTTCCAGTTCGCCGATGAAGCGGTCGGATGCGTCGACGTGCAGGAGGTGCAGGTTGTAGTGCTCCTCGAACATCGCGACGACGTTCTTCGCCTCGTCCTTGCGCATCAGGCCATGGTCGACGAGGATGCAGGTCAGCTGGTCGCCGACAGCCTCATGGATCAGGAGCGCCGCAACCGAGCTGTCGACGCCGCCCGAGAGCGCGCAGATGACCTTCTTGTCGCCAACCTGCTTGCGGATCGCCTCGACTGCCTTGGCTCGGTAGGCCGACATCGACCAGTCGCCCTTGATGCCGGCAATCTTGTGCACGAAGTTGGAAATCAGCTTGGCGCCGTCGGGCGTGTGCACCACTTCCGGATGGAACTGCACGGCGTAGTATTTGCGCTTTTCGTCGGCGATGAAGGCGAAGGGCGCGTTGGCGGAGGTCGCGACGACCTCGAAGCCTTCGGGGATCGCGGTGACGCGGTCGCCGTGCGACATCCAGACCTGGTGGCGCGAGCCGACCGACCAGAGGCCTTCAAACAGCGGGCAGTCCTTCTCGACTTCGAGGAAGGCGCGGCCGAATTCGCGGTGATGGCCGCTCTCGACCTTGCCGCCGAGCTGGGCGCAGATGGTTTGCTGGCCATAGCAGATGCCGAACACCGGCAGGCCGGAATCGAAGATCACCGAGGGCGCACGCGGCGAGCCGATATCGAGCGTCGAGGCCGGGCTACCGGAGAGGATGACGGCCTTCGGCTTCAGTCGCTGAAAACCTTCTTCGGCCGACTGGAACGGCACGATTTCGCAATAGACACCGGATTCGCGGACGCGTCGGGCGATGAGCTGCGTCACCTGGCTGCCGAAGTCGACGATAAGGACGGTGTCGGGATGGGCTGTCTGGGTCATTGGGTGCCTTCAAACAAGCTTGATCATGGCGAGCCTTTAATGAAAGCCCGCCATCGACGCAACGATTCAATTGCACCCGGACAATTCCGGGGTTTTAGAGTGGGATCGCGCCACTCAAGACCGCATTCTCCAACCGGTCGATCACGCTTGCAAGCTTCTCGTCGATGACGTGAAGATACTCCGTCCAGTCGTTGACATGCTTCAGTTCGGCCTTGCCATCGGAAATGCCGCGAAGCGCAATCAGGGGAATTCCGAAGGACTGGCAGGCGCGTAAGACCGCGAAGGTCTCCATCTCCACCATGTCGGCGTCGATCCCATCATAGGCAGCGCCCGAAACGATGTTGGCGCCAGTCGAAAGCCGCGCCTCGGGCACGCCGGGGATGCGCAGTTGCAGCGGCACCACGGCCGGAAGGTCGAGAAACGGCGTTCTCCCCTTCTCGAAGCCGAGCGGCGAGGCGTCCATGTCGCGGTAGCCGACGGAAACCGCCTGGTAGACTTCCGTCTGTTCGAGCTTGGCCGCACCCGCCGAACCGAGGGAAACGACGAGATTGGGCAGGGCCCGCTCGGCCGAAAGTTCACCAAGCGTGCGCGTCAACACGACGGCCGCCTCGACCGGGCCGACGCCGGTCATCAACGGCTTGATCCGGTCTTTCAGGTGCGGACCGTATTCGGCATCCACGGCCATGACGTAGAGCACCTTGCGTCCGGCAACGTCCTTGACGGCAAAACTCATCCTTCGATCCCTTCGCGTCCGCGCACCACCATCATCGTTCCGGTCATAGAGGCGATCAGCTTCGCCGGTCCGTCGGAGCGGATCGCATAGCCGCGGCCGTCGGAAACGATGATCGTCGAGCCGGGCTTGGTCACCTCGCCGCGGAACAGGAACCGCTCGCCGCGTCCGGGCGAAAGCAGGTTGACCTTGAATTCGATCGTCAGGATCGAGGCATCCGGGTCGATCACTGAATAGGCCGCATAGGTGCCGGCCGAATCCAGCGCTGCGGAGATCACGCCGGCGTGCAGGAAGCCATGCTGCTGCGTCAGCTTGTCGTCGAAGGGCAGCTCGATTTCGACCGTGCCCTGCTCGACCAGTGTCAGTTCGGCGCCGATCGTGCGCATCGCCGCCTGCCGCGCAAAACTGTTGCGGATGCGGTTTCGGAAATCGGGGGGATCACGGTCGTCCATCAGTCCATGGGCCTTTTGTGTCGCGCGGCATCATTATGCTGGGCGGACAGTGGCACGCTCATGAAGGTCCGACAAGTTCAATTCATGAGCAAAATCGCGCTGTTGAGTGCGGTCGCAAACGCAACCCAGGCGAGATAGGGGAGGAACAGCAGGGCCGAAAGACGGTCTCTTTGCCAGCTTGCGATGACGAAGCCGGCGACCGCGATCACGAGCGCAAGGATGACGATCAACGCCGACGAGATATCCTGCATGCCGAAGAACAGTGGCGACCAGAGGAAATTGAGGATCATTTGCGCCAGCCACAGGCGCATGGCGGCGGTACGGCGATGGTCGAGAAAGATCCTTGCACCGGCGATGCCGATCATCACGTAGAGGATCGACCAGACCGGCGCGAAGACCCAGTTCGGCGGATTGAAGGCGGGTTTTGCCAGCGACTGGTACCATTCGCCGGGGATGTTGTTGTAGCCGATGAGAAGGCCGAGGCCGAGAACGGCGGCGATGAAGATTGCGTAAACGATCGGTCTGTTCATGGCTTCGACAGATAGAACAAACTTTGACGCTTTCCAGCGGCCTTGCCGTTTTGAAGCCGTGATGTGTCACCTATATCATCGCCATGAAGAGCTTCAGACGCATCGACATCCGCCCGGCCGGCCCGGATGACATCATGATGATCGCCTCCGTCATCGTCGAAACCTGGCGATCGACGTTCCGCGGGCTGATTTCCGATGCCTTTCTCGACGGCATGAGCATCGAGGAACAGGCGCTGCGTCACGCAAGGCGCATGCGCATCGCCGATGTGTTCCATCTGGTTGCGGTCGACATGAGCACGAACAGGGTGATCGGCTTTGCCAATTACGGCAAGGCGCGCTCGATGCCGCCGCGGTTCGACCGGGAGCTCTATGCGCTCTATATCCTCAAGGAGTTCCAGGGGGCCGGCATCGGCTCGGCACTGGTGCGCAGCGTCGCCGGCCACTGCCGGGAGTTGGGCGGAAAGTCGCTCTTTGCCTGGGTGCTTTCCAGCAACCCGAGCCGGGGTTTCTACGAGCGCCTCGGCGCCGTTGCCGTCGGCCAGGGACAGGTGAGCCTCGGTGGCGAAAACCATGACCAGACCGCCTATCGCTGGAACGATCTGGCAAAGCTCTCGGGCGACGGCCGCTTTTCGGCCTGAGATCGCTTTGGCGCTAAACCAGCCGCACGATGTGCTGGTCCCAGGCCACGCGGCTCTTGTTGGCCTTGAAGTGGCCGTCATAGGAGGAAACGGCAAAGCCGTGATCGGCGCTGGCGACCCCCGCCGCATCGACGACGCGCTCTTCCTTCAGCACCGCGCCGGTTCGTGCGTCGAGCGTCACCGCCACGCCGCCCTTCGGAGACGTCAGCCCGATCAGTCCCTCGTTCCGGTTGACGGCAATGGCGCCGACATAATTCGCCAGCGCTTCGGTCGTGCGCTCGGGCAGCGACAGGAACTTCAGGTCCTCTCCCTGGGAAAACGAGCCGACGAGCGGCGGCAGATCGTTGCGCGCGCCTTCGTATTGGCAGGCAAACCAGATTTCGCCCTTCGGACCGATGTCGACATGGCGTGTTGAAAGACGGCTGAGATCATCCGGCAGACCGTGCTTCTGCACCAGCGCGCCGGTCGTGGTATCGACCAGGGTCAGGCTCGGCTGCATGTGGTCGAGATTGAGCTTGGTGCGGCCGAAATCCGGATGGGTCTCGATGCCGCCATTGGCGATCGCCAGCAGCTTCCCGCTGGCGCTCAGCGTCATGTCGTGCGGGCCGATGCCATAGGTCGGGAATTCGCCTATGCGAGCGAAGTTATCGCTGCCGTCATAGATACCGACCATGCCGCGGTTGGCGGCAAAGTCGTTCTCGGTGGCATAGAGCAGCTTGCCGTCTCCTGAGAAGCAGCCGTGGCCGTAGAAATGCCGGCCGTCGGCTGCGGCAATCACGATCGGCTCGGCCGTGCCGTCGGTCGCAAGGATCATCGCATAGGTGCCGGGTCTGCGGGCAAAGGCGACGGCGCGGCGGCTGACCGGCGAATAGGCCATGCCGTGGGCTCGGGCCGGCAGCGCCGTGCGGTCGATGATCTCGCCGGTTTCCGTCAGCGTCGCAACGCCATAGCTGCCATCCGGTGCCATGAAGGCCGAGGCGAAGACGGCATCCGCCCGGGTCAGGGCGAATGCTCGCTCAGGCGCGAGGCTCGCCATCCAGGCAGCGCCCGCCATCTTCAGGAAACTGCGCCGGTCGATCAGGCCCGTGGCGGCTGTCATGCCATCCTCGCTCGTCGTGGAAATCTGCAAGCCCTGGGCGGAGCTCCCGCTCAGGGCCGCGATGCAGCAGGTTGCGCGCTCAGAGCCATCCCCGGCGCTTGAAGTAGAAATAGGGCACGATCGCCGAGATCACCATCAGCATCAGTGCCGCAGGGTAGCCGAATTCCCACTGCAGTTCCGGCATCACCCCGAAGTTCATGCCGTAGATCGAGGCGACCAGCGTCGGCGGCAGGAAGACGACGGCGGCAACCGAGAAGATCTTGATGATCTGGTTCTGCTCGAGATTGATGAGGCCAAGCGTTGCGTCGAGCAGGAAATTGATCTTGTTCGACAAAAACAGCGCGTGGTCGCCGAGCGACGTCGCGTCCCGCTGGATCAGCTTGATCCGCTGCCGGCTTTCCTTGCCCGCCTTGCGCGGCCCCATGCCTTCGAGCGCCACGTGATAGGCAACCAGCCGGCCGATGCTGACCAGGCTTTCGCGGATGACCGTCAAGAGATCGCCCTTCTGGCCGATCTGCTCGATCAGCGATTGCAGGTCGCGCGTCTTCTTGGTGGCGCTGGCATTGGTCTTGCGGAACACATCCCGCGAAATTCCGTCGACCTCGCTGCCGGCGCGCTCCAGCGCATCCGCCGTACGGTCGATGATCGCCTCAAGCAGCCCGAGCATCACCAGTTCGCCGCTCTCGCAGATCTGGCCGTTGGCCTTCTGAATGCGGTTGGAAAAATTCTGGAACGGCTTCGGGTCCGCGTGGCGCACGGTAACCAGCGTCGTGCCCTTGAGAATGAAGGTCACTGGCACCTTGACCGGATAATCGCTGTCGAGCTTGGCCGCTGCCGTCATCGTCATGAATTCGGCGCCAGCCTCCTGGTAGAGCCGGTCGGAAAGCTCGATCTCCTGCATCTCGTCGCGGGTTGGGATCTCGATGCCGAGTTGGCCTTCGACGAGCCGCGTTTCCTCGGTCGATGGATTGTAGAGGTCGTACCAGATTGCCGGCGTCGGCAGGGCGATGCCGTCGATCATGTCGACAAGCACGAGGTGGCTGTTCTGGCTTTTGTAGATGCGCAGCATATTGGGCTCCATAGGGCGAGTCATCCGACCGCCTGAAGCCCTGATCAATCAGGACCGGACGGCCGTGAGCGGGAAGGCTCGACTTCGACTGTCGGGGTTCATTGGGAGTTGGTCCTTGTGGTGAAACGTGCCCGCGAGAGCGGACACGGGAAGGGCTTTGCGCCCAAAAGCCGTGATTGTCAACACTCTGGGTTTGAACGGGATGCGGGCGGAAAACCGCGCGCATTTTCCTCAGTCGCCGTCGGCAAAGGAGAAGCCGGCGCCAAGCCCGATCGCGCCGCCGAAATCGTTGTTCAGGCGGTTGAGCAGGTCGTTGACGTTGAGCGACAGGAAGGCGAGCTTGCTGCGTTTGTCTTTGTCGACAAGGGCGGCGTCGATCGGCCCGTCGACATTGCCGGCCATGCTGATCACCGACTTGAAGACGAAGTCGGCCGAACCCGCGACCGAGCGGCTGTCTTCCGGCAGCAGGCTCTGCATGTCGGCCACGTCGAACAGGGTCTTCAGCCCCCGAACGTTCGCGGCGATCGACGGCATGGTGTTGCCGGAGCGCCAGTAGATCGCGAGCTTCGGATGTCCCTTGTCGTCCTTGCCCTCGTAGAACGGTTTCAGCCGCTGGTCCTTCACCGTCTCGACGCCATGGACGAGAATGCCGAGCAGTTCGGTTGCCGCCTCGCGGTTTTCGCGGAACTCAGGATTGTCGGGCCCCGGATGTTTCCAGGCCGCCTGAATACCGTCGGGCTTTTGCCACGCGGCCAGGAACTCGTTGGCGATGGTGTCGAGGTTCTTGGTGATCGCCAGGCCGTAGCGGCAGCGGAAATCGCCGTCCTTGTTCAGAAGCGTCTCGGCGCCCGTGCCGTAGAGCACGTATTCGAGCGCGCCGAGGCCTTGCGCTGCGACGCTCTTGCCCTTGAGCCTGGCTTCGTCCGCAGCGCTTTCGTCCTTCTTCGAGACGATCGCCTGCACCTGCTTCAAGCCCGTGCTCTTGCGGTCGGGGTAGAACAGGAACCGCTCGAACCGGTTCTGCTCAAGCGCCGGACCAAGCCTCACCACCTCGATCGCCGACCAGGCGCCGACCACCTCGGAAAACGCAGCGCGAGCGCCATCGACCGTCGCCTGCGACGGCGCCGCGCAGAGCTTGGCCGTGGCATTTGTAGCGGCGGCGGTCTTTTCCGTGAGGTTGCGGTAGCCGGGGATGATGAAGTCGTCGACGGCCTTGGCCATGACCGCAGGCACGGCCGCCTCGTTGACGACGCGCGGCGAGAGCGCGCTTCCTTCCTGGGCCACTGCGGGGAAAACGGCCGCCAGCGTCAGGGCAAAAGCGAGAGTAAGCGTATGCGTGCGGGGCATCAGAGTGACTCCAGGAAGGCAAGGAGATCGCGGCGATCGCCTGCGGCAAGGGCGGCAAAGGCATCACGGGCCTTCTGCCCTTCGCCGCCGTGCCAGAGGATCGCTTCGGTGAAATTGCGGGCGCGTCCGTCGTGCAGCAGGAAAGTGTGCCCACTGACGGTCTTCGTCAAGCCGATGCCCCAAAGCGGCGGCGTGCGCCACTCGCGGCCGGTAGCCACACCCACCTGCTGCCCGTCGGCAAGACCCTCGCCCATGTCGTGCAGCAGGAAATCGGAATAGGGCCAGATCAGCTGGAAGGACTGCGCCTTGCCCACCGCATCGCGTCGGGTGACGAATTTCGGCGTGTGGCAACTGGTGCAGCCGAGATCGTAAAAGACCTTCTTGCCGCGGAGCGTTTCGGCAAAGCTCGCCTTGCGCCGCGCCGGCACGGCGAGGTTCTCCGAGTAGAAGGTCACGAGGTTGAGCACCGGGTCGGGCGCCTCTGTGGGGCCGAGGCGCGCCTGCTCGCCGGTCGGCATGGTCAGGCATTTTTTCTGGGCTGCGGTGCAATCGCCGTGCGGCCGGTCGGCGTCGGGAGACGAGATGCCGATATCGGTGGCGAAGGCATCGGCGCTCTGCTGCCGGACGGTGGCGTTCTGCGCCTTCCAGCCGAAGCGGCCGAGCATCAGCTTGCCGGTCTTGGCATCCCGCGTCAGCGCCGGCCGGCCGCTGATGCCGTCACCATCCCTATCGTCGGGGTCGGCGTTCGCCAGAATATCCGCCTCATGGATCGCCTCGATCAGGCCGAGGCCGATCATCGGCTGCGCCACGCGCGGCGAGAGCGTCGTTGCCGGATCGAGCGGTCCGTAGGCAAGGTCGGCGACGGAATAGCTGGGCCGGCGCAGAGACGCGGTTTCGCCGTCAGGAAAGGTGAAGGGCTCTTCGGTGTAGCTGACCTTCAGATGGCCTTCGGCAGCAAGGCCGGGCACGGCGCTGTCCTGAAGCTGGGCGCCATAAACAGGGTCGCCGAAGTTCACCACTTCGTGCGCCGCAATCAGCCGGCGTTCCTCGTCGTCGCGGGGCGGCCGCGCCAGGCGGAAGAACATCGAGGTCGTATCGACGGCACCCTCCGGCGGCCGGCCGCGCCCGTCCTTCAGGTGACAGCTCTGGCAGGCGCGGGCGTTGTAGAGCGGGCCGAGCCCGTCGGAGGCCTGGGTGGAGGAGGGGGAGGAAACCCAAAGCTTGCGAAAGAGCGCGTTGCCGAGCTTGAAGCCCTCTTCCTCTTGGAAGGTGAGGTTGGCCGAAAACTGCGAAAAACTGTCGGCATTGACGGGCGCGATCGAGGTCGCAGCACCCCCGGACATGGCCTCGAAGGTTTCCGCCTTGGAGAAATCGGTCGCAGGCCGGGTCACCGCCTGCACGCGCTTGCGGTCCTTGTCGCCGAGATCGGAGCGTTCGGTCAAAAGGCCATCGCCGGCGAAGGCGGGCAGGGCCGTGGAAAGCGCTTGCACGAGAAGAAGCGCGTAAAGGCGGGAAGCGCCGAGTTTCATCTCAGGAGGATCGGGCCGCATCTTTATCGATGCGGCCCGCCTTTT
>NZ_JTLA01000160.1:0-2905 GCF_000799055.1 Ensifer sp. ZNC0028 | reverse complement strand
ATCTTGCCGTCTGAAAATTTCCCTTAACATAGCGATTAATGGGGGGGAGTATATATAAAAAAATATTTTCTTTTACTAATTACTTTATAGTTTAATAGCAAGCCACACTAATAGCCATAGCAACGTGAACACTGGGTTAATAACCAATAGCAATAACAACAATGCTATACTTGGACTAATGAACAACATAATAATAAATAAAGATAATATAATCATTTGCTTCTCCCCTTGTCTTATAGCAGTAGTAGGAATCGAACCTACGTTTACCATTAGACTATACTGCTAACTATGACTAACTATCAGTAGCTGGCATCTTATTATAGAGCAGTAGGGAATCGAACCCTACACCACGTTAGTACACCTTATTACTCTAACCAGCTGTCACTTAGTTATGCCTGTGACACTTTAATACACTAGGACTTTCGTTAGCTGATATAACCGTGCACCAGTTATCTGTATAGTTGTGCCATAGCTTAACACTTCGTCTATGGACTATACACCACTCATCAGGATAGCTGGACTCGAACCAACACTACATGTTCCCAAAACACGCATGCTACCATTAACACTATATCCTGTTACTATATGCCATAATACGCTCAATACCTAGAACTATAACTTATAACATATAATAAAATAAAGGAGAACACGAACAGTAGGAATCGAACCCACGTTTACAGGTTTGGAATCTGTAGCATTACCATTATACTATGTTCGCTAGATACAAAGGGCTGTTAGTTGCTAGTACTCATTTAATCAAACAGTATGCTTTACAGTTTGCACCCTATGCTTGGCTGTCAACTCTATGACATTTAAGTACCGTCAATCAGTACACCTATTCTTTTAATTCAAAACGTTTAATACTCCAGCCACTACCAATAAGATAGATGTAAATACACTTAGCATAATAGCTAGATAGTCATGGCGATAATACCACTCCTTAAAGTTGGTAACCGAACCTACACCATATAAAATGCCAAGAATAATCAAGGCAATATTAATTACAATCATTCATTCTCCTGACTTTCTACATAGAGTAAGATACAGAACGCGTCTGCCATGTCGTCGTTGATATCATTATCAGGTACTATGTTATAGCTCTTGAGTATCTCAATGCTTTGTACTTTTCGCAATGCACTCTTACCTTTAATTAGATGATACCCACACCATTTACTGTTTGGTACATCAACATAGCCAATGTTATGACGGTTACGCATGACACCCAAGAATGAACCGTTAGCTCTAATCAATGAGATGTTTCCCTTAGACTTGAACGTGATAATAGGTTCTTCAATATAAATAAAGTAGTCAAATAAATTGTAATGCTCAATAATTTCTGTTATACCGTCAGCAATAAGCTTGGCACGTTCCAAAGGATCTTTACTTTTACCACCTGCAATTGAACCGACTACATACTCATTTGTCAAAGGATTACGAAATGCGTAACCAGTATTAGAGGTGCTAAAGTCAATAGCTAAGGCTTTGCTCATAAATCAGAACTCAATTCAATATAAAGCTCTTTAGTAATTTCTCCAATATCAAATAAGTGCTTAACATAGTGTTCATATTCAATCGGAGTCAATACTTCTTTTTGTGCTAAAATATGCTCTTTATTCATTTCTTTATTCTCCCTTAAAAATTAAAGCTGTATCAAGATTAATCAAACCACATTCAACAGCGTTAAGTAAGAACTCGTTAAAGTCAACTTCTGACAATGTCTCTTGCTTAAATAGTAGCTGTTCCTCTGTCATTTGCTTTCCTCTCTCAACTTGATATATATATTATATCAAATGCACTTTTCAGGTTTGGTTTATCCTCTGTTATGTAAGCTATGATTGACTTTGTAGGCATTTTGTGTTATACTATTTATAGGAGGTAACTATGGCTAGAGATAAATATCTGATGTACTTACGACAACAGGAATACAAGAAACGTATTAAAATTAAAGTAGTTAATACAAGAGCTAGAATGAACAGAGAATACATGAATCAACCAGAAGTAGACAAGGAAACATTAGAACTATGGAATAGTCAGCCAGCAATACATTTTGATTTAGGGAAAAATAAATAAATTATATTAAAAAAATAATTGCCACCTTAGTGGCTTTTGTTTTACGCTTAACCGCAATTTGACTAGAAGTGGCAGAAAGTAAGTGCATTGTGTGTCCTGTTTGTAAAGTATGGTATCAGTAAGCACAATTAGCTTATTGTTTGATTGATTAGGTGATTTATAACTTAGAGCTTTCCAACTCGTAAAAAAATAATTATTAGTGTCCGAAATTAAAGATTAATATATTCTACTACGTTTTTTTTGCACATTAAAGTTAAAGATGTTAAATACACAAGAAAAATAAAATGTACGGAAAAATAATTATTAGTGTACCAAATTAAATGTTAATATATTCTACTACGTTTTTTTTGCACATTAAAAAATAGCTAAAACCGAACAATAAATGTCAATAAATATGTACAAGCATAAAAACAATAGTTATTTCCGAACAATATTTTTATTCTTGACAAGTCTAAAATAAAAGTATATAATTAATTTATCATCAAGAAAGGAGGTAAAAAAATGGCTAGACCTAAACAAGAATTTTGTTCTAATTGTAACGGAGAAAACCCAAAATGTAAATATAAAGAGTCTGGTCGTAAATGTCGTGTTGGTAAAGCTAAAGGCAAAGCTAAAGGTAAGGCAATTTCAAAAGAAACAATAGAAAAAAGAGACAATTATGATTCGCTTCTGGGAGATTTACACACAGATTACTTAAATTTTATGTATGATAGAGCATTTAAATACTCAATAAACAAAGAAACAAATAAAGTTGAGTATGAACAAAAGTTTCATACAGTTTATTCTTTCGAAAGATATTTAAACAACATTAATCAAAAATCACTGGCAAGTTGGG
>NZ_JTLA01000159.1:0-29047 GCF_000799055.1 Ensifer sp. ZNC0028 | reverse complement strand
TCTCCCCGCGAGCGGGGAGAAGGTGGCCGGCAGGCCGGATGAGGGGCATACCACGGTTGTACGGAACGCGCCTTCCGGCTCAGTGCCCCTTGGCGCCATCCGCATGATCGGCATGGTGCGACAAGAGAAGCACGACGATGAAGAGCAGCGGCACCGAGGCGAAGATGATGGCAAAGCCCGTATGCTCGGCGACGAAGCCGATCAGCGACGGTGCGAACAGCATGCCGGAATAGCCCATGAAGGTCGCGACCGACAAGCCGATGCCAGGCTGCAGGCCCGGCATGTTGCCGGCCGCCGAAAACGCGATCGGCACCATGTTGGAGATGCCGATGCCGGCGATCGCAAAGCCGAGGATGGCGATATAGGCATTGGGCGCCGCGCCCGCGATGATCATGCCGACGAGTGCCGTGACGGTGCAGATGCGCAGCGTCCGTTTGGCGCCGAAGCGATCCCGGACGAAATCACCGGCAAAACGCATGGTCGCCATGGTGGCGGAGAAGGCCGCAAAGCCGAAGCCGGAAAGCTCGACGGAGGCGCCAAGCTCGTTGCGCAAGTAAAGCGCACCCCAGTCGAGCACCGTGCCCTCCGGCACCATCGAGAACAGCGCCATGATGCCGATCAGCCAGGGAAGCGGCGTCATCGGCAGGCGAAGCTTTTCCTTGGCGGCACCCGGATGCGGCTTGTCGGCCAGGATCATCGGCCAGGCGGCGGCGATTAGGACCAAGCAGATCGCAGTGACGACGAGGACGTGCGGCAGCACACCGAAGCGAGCCATTAGGAAGCCGCCGATACCGGCGCCGATCAGACCGCCGAGGCTCCAATAGGCATGGCAGGACGACATGATCGCCCGGCGCATGGATTTTTCGACCTCGACCGCATTGGCGTTCATCGCGACGTCCATTGCGCCGGCAAAACCGCCAAGCAGGAACATGGCGACAGCCGCCGTCCAGACGTCAGGGACAAGCGTCAGAAGCAGAAGCAAGGGCGACAGGATGATGGCGGTGACCTTGACCACCTTCTGCGAGCCGACGCGGGCGATAAAGCCGCCGGCAATCGGCATGAGCACCAGCGAGCCGATGCCGAACATCAGGATCAACAGGCCGAGCACGCTTTCGCTGATGCCGAGCCGGTCCTTGAATTCGGGGATCTTCGGCGCCCAGCTGCCGATGACGAAGCCATTCAACAGGAAGAGCAGCGATACCGCCAGCCGGTTGCGGGTCATGTAGCCCTGGCGGGCGGTCGCGGTGGGAGAACGTTGGTCCATGGTCTTGCCTCTGTGCCGGATCGCCCGGCTCAAATTGTGATTTCGATCAGATTTCCATCGGGGTCGCGAACAACGGCCTCGTAGAAGCCGTCGCCGGTCCAGCGCGGTTTTGCGACCAGAATGCCCTTGACCTCGGCGCGCGCCGCCATAGCCTCGACCGCCTGCTCGCTGCCGAGCGACAGCGCCACATGGGCAAGGCCGATGCGTTCTTCGGCGGGGTCGGCCGGCCCAACCCAGGGGCCTTCCATGATCTCGAATGCCGGCCCGTCGCCAAGCGTCAGGAACCGCGAACGAAAGCCGGGCCGCCGCCGGCTTTCATAGATCTCGCCGACTTCGGCGCCGAAGAAGGAGGACCAGAACCGGGCGATCGCCTCGAGGTCCCGCGTCCAGAGCGCCACATGCGTGATCGTCGTCATTCCGTCTCTCCCGCCATCAGGACCTCTGCCCCTGCCGCCTCGAAGGCCGCCCGATGCTCCGCCGACGCATCCGCCTCGAGCAGCAGCGTCACCTTGTCATTGATATCGACGACACCGTGCGCGGCCGCCGTACCGAGCTTGTCGCTGGTGACGGCGACGACAAGACGCCGGCTGCGCTGGGCAACGAGCCGCTTGAATTCCGCATCCTCGAAATAGATCGCCGTCAGGCCCGCGACGGCATCGGCGCCGCAGGTGCCGAGGAAGCAAAGATCGGGCCGGAGCAGTTCCGCATCGCGTTGCGCCCGGGCGCTGATCGCAGCGCCGACGGCGCGGTTGAGCGGACCGCCGAGCAGGATGAGATCGACGCCCGGTTTCTCCATGAGCGCGACGGCAATCAGCGGCGTATTGGTGACGACGGTGACCGGCAGGTCCGGCTCGATCAGGTGCGCGATGGCGAGATTGGTGGAGCCGGCATCGAGAAACACGGTCATATCAGGCTTGATCAGGCCGATGGCCGCGCGCGCCAGCGCCGCCTTGCGTTCCGGCGCCATCGCCACCCGCTCCCGCAAGGTGCTGTGCGCTGCCGGCGCAACCGGAAGCGCGCCGCCATAGACGCGCTCGCACAGTCCCGCCGCCGCCATCTCCCTGAGGTCGCGGCGGATCGTATCCTCGGAAACGCTAAGCTCAGCCGCAAGGTCGGCAGCGAGCACCCGGCCGTTGGCCTTTAACCGTTCCTGAATCAGCGTCTTTCGCTCACGAAGAAGGAGTTCACCTGACATCGCCACCAACCGTGCATAAACGTGCATGAATCGCTATAAATGTGCATATCAACTTTTGAAACCGTTTTCAAGTCGATGCAGCGACCAAATCGGGGCCGCGCGCGATTTCCGACAAACCGTGGCTTTTGCGCGCAGGCGGCACCAGTTCGAAGAAAATTCTTTATCAAAACGCTCAGGAATTGGTGTTTTATACGCTCAGATCGCCGGTTTTTTATGCGATTGTCCGCTCAATCCGGACGACGGGCCGGGCCAGAAAATAGATGGAAAATCACGATGAAACTCCTCCCCACGCTGTTTGCCGCCGCTCTGATGCAGGTTGCCGCCCTTTCCTCGGCCCATGCCGGCGAGAACCTCAACGCGGTCAAGTCGGCCGGTGTGCTGAAGATCGGCACCGAGGGCACCTACGCCCCCTTCACCTACCATGACGCCTCCGGCGCACTCGTCGGCTTCGACGTCGAGATTGGCCAGGCGGTCGCGGAAAAGCTCGGCGTCAAGGCCGAATTCCTCGAAGGCAAGTGGGACGGCCTGATCGCCGGCCTCGACGCCAACCGCTACGACACGGTCATCAACCAGGTCGGCATCACCGAGGAGCGCAAGAAGAAGTACGACTTCTCCGAGCCCTACATCGCTTCCAAGGCCGTGCTGATCGTCAAGAGCGACAACGAAGAGATCAAGGGCTTTGCCGATCTCAAGGGCAAGAATGCCGCCCAGTCGCTGACCAGCAACTTCGGCAAGCTCGCAACCGCGTCCGGCGCCGAACTTGTCGGCACCGACGGCTTTGACCAGTCGATCCAGCTGGTGCTCACCGGCCGCGCCGATGCGACGATCAACGACAGCCTCTCCTTCCTCGATTTCAAGAAGAAGAAGCCCGACGCGCCGGTGAAGATCGCCGCCGAACAGGCAGACGCCGACTTCTCCGGCATCATCATCCGCAAGGGCGAGCCGGAGCTGCTCGAAGCAATCAACAAGGCGCTCGTCGACATCAAGGCCGACGGCACCTACGACAAGATCTCGCAGAAATACTTCGGCGCCGACGTTTCGAAGTAACACTCGAGAGACGGTCCGGCCGGTTTTACCACCGGCCATTCTCGGCTATGAAAAGCGATCCGTTCCGGGCCCCGGGGCGGATCGCGCTTTTTGAAAGGCCCGCCCCTTGCCCACCTGGCTCCAACTCATGCTGGATTCGGCGCCGTCCCTGCTCTGGGCCGGCCTCACCTTCACCATCCCGCTGACGCTGCTTTCCTTCATCTTCGGCCTGATCCTCGGGCTCGTCACCGCAGTCGCCCGCCTGTTCGGTCCGGCGCCGGTCGTCGCCATCGCCCGGTTTTACGTCTGGGTGATCCGCGGCACGCCGCTGCTCGTGCAGCTGTTCGTGATCTTCTATGGCCTGCCAAGCGCCGGCATCCTGCTCGACGCCTTCACCGCCGCCCTTATCGGCTTCTCGCTGAACGTCGGCGCCTACACCTCCGAGATCATCCGCGCGGTCATCTCGTCTGTCCCGCGCGGGCAATGGGAAGCGGCCTACTCGATCGGCATGAGCTGGAGCCAGGCGATGCGCCGCACCATCCTGCCACAGGCGACCCGCGTCGCCGTGCCGCCGCTGTCGAATACCTTCATCTCGCTGGTGAAGGACACCTCGCTTGCCGCCGCCATCACCGTGCCGGAGATGTTCCAGACAGCGCAGCGTATCGTCGCCACCACCTATGAACCGCTGATCCTCTACATCCTCGCGGCGCTGATCTACCTTGCCATGAGTTCGGTTCTGTCAGCCCTGCAGGTCAGGCTGGAACGGCGCTTCGCCCGCTATGGTGGTTTCCTGGAGGCGCGCACATGATCGAGCTTTCTCACATCGAAAAGCGCTTCGGCGACAATCTCGTGCTGAAGGACATCTCCGTCAGCCTGCCCGAGGGTAGCGTGACGGCGCTTGTCGGCCCCTCCGGAGGCGGCAAGAGCACGCTGCTGCGCTGCATCAACCTTCTGGAGATACCCACCTCCGGATCGATCAAGCTCGGTAGCGAACAGGTCCAGTTCTGGCCTGGAAGCCGGGTTGGCTGGGCAACCATCCAGCGGCTACGCCGGCAGACCGGCATGGTGTTCCAGAACTTCCAGCTCTTTCCGCACCAGACGGCACTCGGCAACGTCATGGAGGGTCTCGTCACCGTGCTGAAATGGCCGGCCGACAAGGCCCGGGCGCGCGCCATGGAACTCTTGGAAAAGGTCGGCATGTCCCACAAGGCGGACGCCTGGCCGGCGACACTCTCCGGCGGGCAGCAACAGCGTGTGGCGATCGCCCGGGCGCTGGCCCCGTCGCCGCGCGTCCTGCTCTGCGACGAGCCCACGTCTGCCCTCGATCCGGAACTGGCCGAGGAAGTGGTCGAAGTGTTGAGCCGGCTTGCGCGGGAGGGAACCACCATGGTGATGGCGACCCACGATCTCCGCCTGGCCTCGCGCGTCGCCGACAAGGTGATCTTCCTCGACGGCGGCCTCGTCGTCGAAAGCGGCGCCCCGAAGACGATCTTTTCGGCGCCGGAACGTGAGCGCACCAAGAAGTTCATCGCCTCGCTCAGCGCCCCGCACGACTACGAGATCTGAAGGGGCCTTGGTTAGCACGGTTCTTGACCAGCTATCGTCACTTCGATCACAAACAGAAACGGCCGGATTTGCATCCGGCCGTTTCTGTTTGTCCGTGGGGGCGAACGCTTACGCGTCGAACACGATCAGCAGGTCCTTGGCGTCGATCTGGTCGCCGGCGCGCACGAGCACCTCGGAAACCGTGCCGTCCTTCTCGGCGTGCAGAGCCGTCTCCATCTTCATCGCTTCGATCGAAAGCAGCACGTCGCCGGCCTTCACCGCCTGGCCGGCGGCAACGGCAACGGTCGAGATGACGCCTGGCATCGGCGCGCCGAGTTGTGCGGCATTGCCGCCCTCGGCCTTGCGGCGTACCGCGCTCGTTGCACTGCGGTTGCGGTCCGGAACCTTGATCAGGCGCGGCTGGCCGTTGAGTTCGAAGAACACCTTGACCATGCCCTTCTCGTCCGGCTCGCTCTTGGCCTGGTGCAGGATGACGAGCGACTTGCCCCGCTCGATCTCCGGCTGCAGCTCCTCGCCCGGTGCCAGCCCATAGAAATAGGCCGGCGTCGGCAGCACGCTGACCGGACCATAGGTGTCGGCCGCGATCGCATAGTCGGTAAAGACCTTCGGATACATCAGGTAGGAGGCGAACTCGAAGTCATCGACCTTGCGCTCGAGCTTGTCTTCGATGGCTTTACGTTCCGCATCCAGATCGGCCGGCGGCAGCAGCGAGCCGGGAACGGCGGTATAGGCCTTCTCGCCCTTCAGCGCCTTCTTCTGCAGCGATTCCGGCCAGCCGCCCGGGGGCTGACCGAGATCGCCCTTCAGCATCGAGACGACCGAATCCGGAAAAGCGATGTCCTTTGCCGGGTTCTCGACGTCGGCGACGGTGAGGTCCTGCGAGACCATCATCAGCGCCATGTCGCCGACGACCTTGGAGGACGGCGTCACCTTGACGATATCGCCGAACATCTGGTTGGCGTCGGCATAGGCCTGGGCGACCCGGTGCCACTTGGTTTCCAGCCCGAGCGAACGGGCCTGTTCCTTGAGGTTGGTGAACTGGCCGCCCGGCATTTCGTGCAGGTAGACTTCGGACGCCGGTCCCTTGAGGTCGCTTTCGAAGGCAGCGTACTGGTAACGCACTGCTTCCCAATAGAAGGAAATGCGGCGGATCCATTCGGGATCGAGGCCCGGATCACGCTCCGAGCCGCGCAGCGCCTCGACGATCGAGCCGAGGCAGGGCTGCGAAGTGTTGCCGGAGAGCGCGTCCATCGCCGCATCGACCACGTCGACACCACTATCGACGGCGGCAAGCACGGTCGCAGCCGCAATGCCCGAGGTGTCGTGCGTGTGGAAATGGATCGGCAGATCCGTTGCCTCGCGCAGCGCCTTGAAGAGCACCCGTGCGGCCGCCGGCTTCAACAGGCCCGCCATGTCCTTGACGGCGATCATGTGCGCGCCGGCCTTTTCGAGCTCGGCCGCCAGCGCCGTGTAGTACTTGAGATCATACTTCGGACGGGCCGAATTCAGGATGTCGCCGGTATAGCAGATCGCCGCCTCGCAGATGCGGTTCTCCTCGGCAACGGCCTCCATCGAGACGCGCATGTTGTCGACCCAGTTGAGGCAGTCGAAGACGCGGAAGACGTCGATGCCGCCCTTCGCCGCCTGGCGGACGAAGTACTTCACGACGTTGTCGGGGTAGTTCTTGTAGCCGACGCCGTTGGCGCCGCGCAAAAGCATCTGCAGCAGCAGGTTCGGCGCATCCTCGCGGATGCGGGCGAGACGATCCCACGGGTCTTCGGTGAGGAAGCGCATGGAGACGTCGAAGGTCGCGCCACCCCAGCATTCGAGCGAGAAGAGCTGCGGCAACGCGCGGGCATAGGTGCCGGCGACACGGGCGATGTCATGCGTGCGCATGCGCGTCGCAAGCAGCGACTGATGGCCGTCGCGCATCGTCGTATCGGTGAGGAATACTTGCTTTTCGCCGCGCACCCACTCGGCAAACTTCTTCGGGCCGAGTTCGTCGAGCTTCTGCTTGGTACCTGCGGGGATCTCGCCCTGGATGAACGGCACGACGGGCTTGGCCGCGTCTGCCGGCGGCCGCGGGCGGCCCTTGGCCTCAGGATGGCCGTTGACGGTGACGTCGGCGAGATAGGTCAAGAGCTTCGTCGCACGGTCTTGGCGCCGCACCTGCTGGAACAGCTCCGGCGTCGTGTCGATGAAGCGGGTGGTGTAGGTGTTGTTGCGGAACTGCTCGTGGCCGATGATCGCCTCGAGGAAGGTGAGGTTGGTCGCCACGCCGCGGATACGGAATTCGCGCAGCGCCCGGTCCATACGGCTGATCGCTTCCTGGGGCGTGCTGCCCGAGGCTGTCACTTTCACCAGCAGCGGATCGTAGTAGCGCGTGATGTAAGCGCCGGTATAGGCGGTGCCGCCGTCGAGACGGATGCCGAAACCGGCCGCCGAACGATAGCCGGTGATGCGGCCATAGTCGGGAATGAAGTTCTGTTCCGGATCTTCCGTCGTGATGCGGCACTGCAGCGCGTGGCCGTTAAGCCGGATGTCTTGCTGCTTCGGTACGCCCGATGCCGGCGTGCCGATCGCCTCGCCGTCGAGGATATGGATCTGCGCCTTGACGATGTCGATGCCGGTCACCACTTCGGTGACGGTGTGCTCGACCTGAATGCGCGGGTTCACTTCGATGAAGTAGAATTTGCCGGTGTCGGCATCCATCAGATACTCGACCGTGCCGGCGCCGACATAGCTGGTCGCCTCGGCAATCTTCAGCGAATAGTTGGCCAGTTCCTGGCGCTGCGCGTCCGAGAGGTAGGGCGCCGGCGCCCGCTCGACGACCTTCTGGTTGCGGCGCTGGATGGAGCAGTCGCGCTCGAACAGGTGCACGACATTGCCGTGGGTGTCGCCGAGGATCTGGCTTTCGACGTGGCGGGCGCGCTCGACCAGCTTTTCGAGATAGACCTCGTCCTTGCCGAAGGCCGCCTTGGCCTCGCGCTTGGCTTCCGTCACCTCGCGGATCAGGTCCTTCGGGTCGCGAATGGCGCGCATGCCGCGTCCGCCGCCGCCCCAGGAGGCCTTGAGCATGACGGGGTAGCCGATCTCGGCGGCAAGGCGATGGATTTCCTTTTCGTCTTCCGGCAGCGGATCGGTGGCCGGCACGACCGGCACGCCGACGGAAATGGCGAGGTTGCGCGCCGCCACCTTGTTGCCGAGCTGGCGCATCGTCGCCGGCCGCGGACCGATGAAGATGACGCCGGCGGCGTCACAGGCATCGACGAACTCGGGGCTTTCCGACAGCAGGCCGTAACCCGGGTGAATGGCATCGGCACCTGAGAGCTTGGCGACGCGGATCACTTCCTCGATCGACAGGTAGCTCTCGATCGGGCCGAGGTCGCGGGCAAGGTGCGGACCGCGGCCGATCTGGTAGCTTTCGTCCGCTTTAAAGCGGTGCAGCGCGAGTTTGTCCTCTTCCGCCCATATCGCGACCGTTTTCAGACCGAGTTCGTTTGCAGCGCGAAAAACGCGGATGGCAATTTCAGAACGGTTGGCAACAAGGATCTTCGAGATAGGCAAGTCGGTCTCCTCAATGACTTGATATTGCGGGAAATGCTGCACCCGCGAAATAAAGTATTAGCGGGTCACCGGGCAGAGCGCAATTTCAGATGCGACAGGAAACCGAATGCCTTTCGACTTTAGGAAATCAGGCCGAGACGGAAGGCGATCGCCACGACGTGGTGGCGGTTCTTGGCCTTCAGCTTTTCCTGGATTCCGTTCATGTACCAATCGACCGTGTGGCTCGAAATATCGAGCACCTTGCCGATGTCGTTGGAGGTCAGGCCATCGGCCAGGTAGTTGAGCGCTTCCATTTCGCGCCGCGTCATTTGCACCTCGACGCGCGAGCCGAGTTCGGCCGAAACCTCCGGGTCGGTCAGGTCCAGGAGCTTCCAGAACAGCCGCTTGGCGATCGAGTCGAACAGGCTGATCTCGACCGGGCTCAGGTCGACGACACGCCCGCCGACCGTCAGGTTGCCGAGCAGGCCGCGCCGGCCGTGCACCGGGAAGATATAGCCGTCGTAGAGACCGTGATTGCGGGCCTCGATCATCATGCTTTCCATGCGCTTGCGATGCGGATCGGAGCGGAAGGCAAAGAGCGTATCGCGCCAGCGGAAACCGCGCTGGGCATGGCCGAGATAGCGAATGGTCGGGTCGATCACCACGAACTTCTTGCGGATGTAGATCTGCGGCCAGCCCTCGGGCCAGCGACCGGCAAGCAGCAGCCTCAGCGGATTGTCATGCGGCTTGGGCTGGCGCACGACGCCGTAGAAGTCGAAGCCACAGCGATCGAGCAGACGCTCGAATTCCGGGATGATTTCCTCGCGAGTCTTCATCTCCTCCAGAAGCGCGAGAAACTGTACGAGCAGCGTAATGTTCATGGATCACCTTCCAGGTCGATGCATATGGTCGCATTTCCGAATCCGGACATAAAGGCACCGTTCAGCGACCATTCATGTTGCACCCGCGATAATCCGTCATACCACGCCCGGTCTTATGCGAAATATGCAAGAAATCGGAGTTGGCACGACAGATAGCAGACTATGAATATTCTCGCCAAGCTCGCAGACGAGCGAAACGGGAAAAGGAATAGCTGTCCTGCGTCCGGCTACGGCTTCCCATTGCCGCCAAAGACCGTCTCAGCGCGGCCCCGAGTGTTCTAACGGCGCGAAGCAATGCTCGCCATGGGGAACCTCGAGGACGCGGGTGCATCCGCCGCAGAAGGTCTGCGGCGCGTCAAATCCGGTACCCGGAAGGGGTGAGACAGTGTCATTGTTCCAGGTGTATGCAAGAGCGCTCCAGTATCTTGCGGTTCACAAGTTTCGCGTCTCAGCGATCGTTCTCGCCAACGTCGTTCTGGCAGCCATCACCATTGCCGAACCGATCCTGTTCGGACGCATCATCGACGCCATCTCGTCGAAGGGCGAAGTCACGCCGATGCTGCTGATGTGGGCAGGCCTCGGCGTCTTCAACACCGTCGCTTTCGTGCTCGTCGCCCGCGAGGCCGACCGGCTGGCCCATGGCCGCCGCGCCACGCTTTTGACGGAAGCCTTCGGCCGCATCGTTTCCATGCCGCTCGCCTGGCATAGCCAGCGCGGCACCTCCAACGCCCTGCACACGCTGCTTCGCGCCTGCGAAACCCTCTTCGGTCTCTGGCTCGAATTCATGCGCCAGCACCTCGCGACCGCTGTCGCGCTTATTCTGCTCGTTCCGACCGCCTTTGCCATGGACGTGCGCCTGTCGCTCGTGCTTGTCGTTCTCGGCGCGCTCTATGTGGTGATCAGCAAGGTGGTGATGAGCCGCACCAAGGAAGGCCAGGCTTCGGTCGAGAACCACTACCACACGGTTTTCTCCCACGTTTCCGACGCGATCAGCAACGTTTCGGTCGTGCACAGCTACAACCGCATCGAGGCTGAAACCCGCGAGCTGAAGAAGTTCACCGAGCGGCTGATCTCCGCCCAGTTCCCGGTTCTCGACTGGTGGGCGCTGGCAAGCGGGCTGAACCGCGTCGCCTCGACCATCTCGATGATGGCGATCCTCGTCATCGGTACCGTGCTGGTGCAGCGCGGCGAACTCGGCGTCGGCGAAGTCATCGCCTTCATCGGCTTTGCCAACCTGCTGATCGGCCGTCTCGACCAGATGAAGGCCTTCGTCACGCAGATCTTCGAGGCCCGTGCCAAGCTTGAGGACTTCTTCACCCTCGAAGATGCCGTCCGCGAACGCGACGAGCCGGCCGGTGCGACCGAACTGCCGGCGGTTGTCGGCGAGGTCGAGTTCCGCAACGTCTCCTTCGACTTTGCGAACACGAACCAGGGCGTGCACAACGTCTCGTTCACGGCCAAGGCCGGCCAGACGATCGCCATCGTCGGCCCGACCGGCGCCGGCAAGACGACGCTCGTCAACCTGTTGCAGCGCGTCCACGACCCGCGTGACGGTCAGATCCTGATTGACGGCAACGACATCTCGAAGGTGACACGCAAGTCGCTGCGCCGTTCGATCGCCACCGTTTTCCAGGATGCGGGCCTGATGAACCGCTCGATCTCGGACAACATCCGCCTCGGCCGTGACGATGCGACAATCGAAGAAATCATGGCTGCCGCCGAAGCGGCTGCTGCCTGCGACTTCATCGAGGGCCGCACGACCGGTTACGATACGGTGGTCGGCGAGCGCGGCAACCGCCTGTCGGGCGGGGAACGCCAGCGCGTGGCCATCGCCCGCGCCATCCTGAAGAACGCGCCGATCCTTGTGCTCGACGAGGCGACCAGCGCGCTCGACGTCGAAACCGAGAACCGCGTGAAGGATGCGATTGACGCGCTGCGCAAGAACCGCACCACTTTCATCATCGCCCACCGCCTGTCGACGGTGCGCGAGGCCGACCTGGTGATCTTCATGGACCAGGGCCGGATCGTCGAGATGGGTGGCTTCAACGAGCTCAGCCAGAGTAACGGCCGCTTTGCCGCCCTGCTCCGCGCCAGCGGCATCCTGACGGACGACGATGTCCGCATGAGCCACACGGCAGCCTAAGACACGCTCCAAGCAAGCGAACAAGCTTCAAGCCACCCGCAGCCAACTGCGGGTGGTTTTTTCGTTTCGGCGCCACTTGCATGGAGCGGACTTGCCATTCTGGGGAATGTTGGTATTCCGGAATTCCGGCTTCAATTCCAAGGGAACCACCAATGCCGGACATTTCCACGATCGCAGTTTTCGCCGCAGCAAGCCTCGTGCTCACCGCCACGCCCGGGCCCGACATGCTGCTGATTGCCTCTCGCAGCGTCAGCCAGGGACGCGCGGTCGGGTTTCTTACCTATGCTGGCATCGCGCTCGGCACCTATTGCCACGCGCTCGCCGCCGCACTCGGTCTGTCGCAGCTCTTTGTCACCGTTCCGATCGCCTATGAGATCGTCCGCTGGGCCGGCTGCGCCTATCTGCTCTATCTCGCCTGGAAGACCATCCGCTTGGATTCAATGGGCGCCTCCCCGATTGCAACCCTCAAGCGGCTATCGGCCCGCCGGGTTTTCGGCGAGGGGCTGATGACGAACCTGCTCAATCCGAAAATGGCGCTCTTTGTGCTGGCCCTGTTTCCGCAATTCGTCGATCCGAACGGCGGATCGATGGTCCTGCAGATGCTGCTGCTTGCGACCATCCTGAACGGGATAGGCCTGCTGGTGAACGGTTCGGTCATCCTCGTCGGCAGCCATCTGCGCGCGCGGCTGTCCGGCTTCCGGCGTTTCCCCAAGCTGCCGCAATACCTTCTCGCCGGCGTGTTCACCGCCCTTGCCTGCCGCCTGGCCCTAGGTTCTCGAACCTGACACTGAAGCCCTGTGACGGGCGGCGTTTCTCACGCCGCCCTTAGCGGCTTAGCCACAGCGATGCCGCGCAGCCATTCGAGATAATAGGCATAGACGAAGTGCAGCCCTATGCCGGCGACGACGAAGAGGCTGCCGACAACAGGGTTTTTCCCCGTCACGAACAGCAGCACCTGGCCGGACATCGCCAGGATCGTGCCAAAAATGAAGATCGGCAGGGAATGCCGGCCGACCACCGCCAGCGGATGATCGCTGTCGAGTTTGGCAAGGTTGCTGATCCGCGGCGTCACCGCGATGAGGTAGCCGAGCGCCAGCACATGCAGCAGTCGCGGCGTGGACAGAAAGGTCTTGTCGAAGCCCGTCAGAACGGCCGGAAGACCGAAGGAAAAATCGATGCTCCAGAACGAGAAGAGCACCCAGACGGCGGAAACCGCGAGATAGAGCCCGGAAAGCGCGATCAGCCAGGGCCAGCGCGGCAGCGATCCGCCGTTGCGCACATAGGTCATCATGACGACGCCGATGACGAACAGGAACTGCCAGGACCAGGGATTGAGAAACCAGTAGCCCTCGTCGAGGAAGTTCGACGGCACGAACTTGAAGATGCCCGCAACGAGCCAGAGGGCGGCCGAGAGCAGAAGCAGCAGTTTCTTGCTGACGCCATTCAGCCAGAGGATGCCCGGCAGCATCAGGAACAGCGCCGCATACATCGACAGGATGTTGTTGTAGCCGAGCTGATGCCCCAAGAGCACCATGGCGACGATGCCCTGCTCCGTCTGCTCCACCATCGGGCGGATGTTGATCTCGCCGATCAGGTCCTGCCGCCCGAAATAGAGTGCGCCGCCGGCAAAGATCGCCAGCGTCACGATGCTGGTCATGATGTGAGCAATGTAGAGCGCCAGGGCCCGGCGCCAGATTTTCAGCGTCATGGCCAGCCGTGCGCCGGAGACGAACTTGCCGCCATAGGCGATCCCGACCGAGAGGCCGGAGATCAGGACGAAGGCTTCGGCGGAATCGGAAAAACCGAAGTTCTTGTGCGTCAGGTATTCGAGATATTGTCCGGGAACGTGATTGACGAAGATCGTCAGGAGACACAGCGCCCTGAATACATCAAGGCGTGTGTCGCGCTCCTTCGGAACCAAACGGGCGGACATCGGCTCGACGCCACCCGGAAAAGTCTTTTGCAGCATGCGGTCCGTTTTCCAGGATTTGGCGCCCCTGCCCCATCCCTGTTGAAACGGGCACCGACGTCCCGCCTTTCGCGCGATGCCCGGCACCATGAAAGAGAGCGGGATGTCAATGTGCTCGCGGTTTCCCGCCCACACCCCGCTCACGAGATTTAGAGCACGACGCCCGGCCGTCGAGGTCGTGCCGCCCCGCATCTCCGCAAAGAAAAAACCGGCCTTGCCCTTGCGGGAACAAAGCCGGTTTCATCCTGTCTTCAATGCCGGCCGTTACAGCAAAATGCCTTCATGCGCGTTTTTTGTGACACTATTGTTGACGCTGACGATCGGCTCGCCACTTTTCTTGTCGCGCTCAACCGAAATCTTGTGCCGCGCGCCATTGAGCGTCACTTCGGCCGAGTAGCCATTCCAGGCCGCCGGCAGCACCGGCCGGATAACCAGCCTGTCACCCTGCCTGCGAATGCCGAGGATGCCTTCGACACCGACGCGGTAGAGCCAGCCGGCCGAACCGGTGTACCAGGTCCAGCCGCCGCGTCCCGCAAGGTCGCCCTCGCCATAGATATCGGCGGCAACCACATAGGGCTCGACGCGGTAGTGTTCCGCCGCTTCGCGGCTTCCCGCATGGGAAACCGGATTCAGCATGTTGAACACGCGCCAGGCCTCTTCCGCCCTGCCCTGTTCGGCAAAGGCGAGCGCCACCCAGGTGGCCGCATGGGTATACTGCCCACCGTTCTCGCGCACGCCGGGCGGATAGGCCTTGATGTAGCCCGGATCCTGCGCCGTGCGCTCGAGCGGGGGCGTGAACAGCCGCACGATGTGCTGGTCCGGATCGACGAGTTCGGCCATGACCGCATCCATCGCCTTCAGCGAGCGCTGCTCGTCGCCTTCGCCCGAGAGTACGCTCCAGGACTGGCCGATGGAATCGATCCGGCATTCGAGCGCTTCGCTGGTGCCGAGCGGCGTGCCGTCGTCGTAGTAGCCACGGCGATAGTAGTCGCCGTCCCAGCCCGCCGCGTTGAGCGCCGTCTTGAGCGCTTCGAGATGGGCTTCCCAACGGGTGACGCGGGCCTCGTCCTTGCGCGCGCGCGCATAGGGCAGGAAGCCGCGCAGCGTGCCTGCGAGGAACCAGCCGAGCCAGGTGCTTGTGCCCTTGCCGGCCTGGCCCACCCGGTTCATGCCGTCGTTCCAATCGCCGCCGAGGAACAGCGGCAGGCCGTTTTCGCCGGTCCGCTTGATCGCAAGATCGAGGGCACGGGCGCAATGCTCGTAAACGTCGCCAATCTCTTCAGAGATCTCCGGCTTGTAGAAGGCGTCGTGCTGCCCCTCTTCCAGCGCCGGGCCGGTGATGAAGGCGAGCCGTTCCGCCAGGATGTCGGAGGTGCCGGTCACCGTGCAATAGTGGGTGACGGCATGGGCGAGCCAGACCACGTCATCGGAGATCATCGTGCGCACGCCCGCGCCGGTTCCCGGCAGCCACCAGTGCTGTACGTCGCCTTCGACGAACTGGCGTGCCGCGGCGTTGAGGATCTGCGCCCGGGCAAGCTCCGGTCGATGGATCAGGAACGCCAGCGTGTCCTGCAGCTGGTCACGGAAGCCGAAGGCTCCGCTCGCCTGGTAGAAGGCCGAGCGCGCCATGATGCGGCACCCGAGGCTCTGATAGGGCAGCCAGTTGTTGATCATAGCGTCGAAGGCCGGATCCGGCGTTTCCACCTTCACGATGTCGGTGAAATCGCGCCAGAACGACTTTGCCGCATCAAGCACCGTATCGAAGGCGGTTTGACGCAGTTCGCCGACGACGGCGCGAAGCTGCTCCTCATTGTCGGCATCGCCGAGAATGAAGGTCACCTGCCGCTCGGCGCCGGGCTCGATCGTCAGATCGGTGGCGACGACCGCGCAAGGATCGCCGTCGACATCGACGGAGCCCGAGAGATCCGTACCCGAAAGCACGGCCTGCGGCACGAGGATGCCCCCGAGCGAGCCGAGGAACTCCCGTCGGCTGGATGTGTAGCCGGCCGCTTCGCCACCATCGACGGTGAAGAAGGCGGAACGTCCGCCGAAGTCGATGCTGTAGGGGTTGGTCGCGACCAGGGCCGACGTCTCTTCGTCCCACTTCGAGAGAATGAAGGGCGCCGAGCGCGCGCGGTTGTTGCCGAGTACCCATTCGGCATAGCCGTAAAGCCGCAGCTGCCGCGCCGTCGCCGCACGGTTGCGCACCGTGAGACGAACGAGCTTGGCCGGCAGGCTGCGATGAACCGTGTGGGTCGCCTCGATGTCGAGATCGTCCTGGCTACTGCGGAAGCGCGAGTAGCCGAGCCCGTGAACCGTCTCGAAGACGACCGAACGACGACGCGACAGCGCCGCATAGGGCGTAGACACCGAGCCGCTCGCCATATCGCGGATGAAGATCGCTTCGCCCGGACGGTTGATGACGGTGTCGTTGGTCCAAGGCGTCAGCTGGTAGTCGCGCGAGTTGCGGCTCCAGGAGAAGGCAGCGCCTTCGGCCGAAACATGGAAGCCGAACTGCTCGTTGGAGATGACATTGATCCAGGGCTGCGGCGTCGCTTCGCCGCCGCGCAGGCGCACGACGTATTCGCGTCCGCCTTCGGCAAAGCCGCCAAAGCCGTTCCAGAACGAGAGATCGTCGCCCTTGATGTCCGCCGGTGCGACATCTGCCGCTTCCTGCGGCGCCGCCAGGAGCGGGCCGACGAACTCGCTGCTCTTTTCGGCGCCCTTTACCGGCGCCGGCGAATAGAGCGAGTTGGCGCGGGCGATCTGGTCGGAGATCGTGCCGTTGCGGGCATGGAAGACGGCGCGCGAGGCCGACAGCAGCGTCGACCACGTCTCGGCTTCCATCAGGTCGCGGCGCACCGAGAAGATGTGCTGGCGCGGACCGTCCGAGAGGCCGCGAAGCCTCAGGTTCTCGCACATGGAATCGAGCGCGTGCTGCATGTCCTGGGCATAGGACGAGGCGCGCTCGTTGATGATGACGAGATCGGCGGTGATGCCGCGGGCGCGCAGGTATTCCTGGGCGCGCAGCGCCTCGCGGGCGATGCCGAGATCGCCGTCGTCGTTGATGCGCAGGCAGAAGATCGGGTAGTCGCCCGAAATCGCCAGCGGCCAGAGCTTCGACTGGGAATCGAGGCCGGCCTGAACCGTCGCCGAATCGGCACGCAGATGCATGTCCGGATAGACGAGGTAGCGGCCGAGCATCTGGAAGCTTGCCGCTTCCTGCGAGGTCACGCCGACATGGCGCATCTGCACCTGGCTGCGGGTCCAGGCGTGGATGAGCTCCTGGTTGAAGGTCTCCGGATGGCGGTAGCGGTCGATCGCGCGATCAACCTCCTCACGGCTTGGGGCAGCGATCGTCCAGAAGACGACGCTGACCTTCTTGCCGGCGGGTACGCGCACGACCCGGCGCAGCGACATGATCGGATCGAGCGTGAAGCCGTCCGTGCCCGAAAGCGCCGCATCCGTATCGAAGGCGGCAGCTTCGGCAAGCGTGCGGCCCGGGCCGATGAAGCGGCGACGGTCGGTCTCGGCTTCCGTGTGGCGGTCGCTGCCGGCATTGTCGGTGACGAGATGCGCCACTTCCATGTCCGGATCGCTGGAGCTGCGCTTGTTGCGGCTGACGCGAATGACGTCGCCGCGGCGGCTGATTTCCGTGCGCAGGAACATCTTCGAAAACGCCGGGTGGGCGCTGTCGGCCTCGTCGGTCGAAAGCACCGGCTCGGCATAGGAGGTCACTTCGATGAAGCGGTCCTGGGTGCCGGTGTTGAGCAGCATGACACGACGGCCCTCGGCATCGTGCTCGGTGGCGACGATGCACTCGACCTCGCTGGTGAGGTCGCCGACGGTCTTGACGAATTCCGCCTTGTCGTCGCCGAAGCGCGTCAGCATCTTCTCACCGGCCGCACGTCGCGGCTCCGCGGTCGCCGACCACCAATCGCCGGTCGTCGTATCGCGCAGGAAGATGAAGGTACCGGTACGGTCCTCGACCGGATCCGGCTTCCAGCGGGTGACGGACTGGCCGTTCCAGCGCGCATAACCCGCGCCGTTGGCCGTCAGCATCACCGAGTAGTGGCCGTTGGAGAGAAACACGGTCTCGCGGTCCTGCGAAAGCGGGTTCTCGATGATGCGGACCTCAGGGCGCAGGAGATCGTCCTGGCCCTTGCCGACCGATTCCGGCTCGCGCTTGGCATTCATGATCGGAATGTCGCGCGGCGCCTTTTCCTGCAGCAGCAGTTCGGCAGCCTCGATCACCGGATCGGCGTGGAACCACTCGCGCAGGCGGCCATTGAAGACGACGTTGGCGACAGCCGCGATCGACATGCCATGGTGGTGCGCATAGTAGTTGCGAACGACCGCGCACTTCTGGCCCTCGGGCACGCGCGTCGGCGTGAAGTCGACGGCGTCGTGGTAGCCGTAGGCGCCGAGCGCGCCGACTTCGCGAAGACGCCCGAGGTTGGCGAGCGCCGACTTCGGATCGTACATGCAGGCGAGGATCGAGGCGTAGGGCGCGATGACCGCGTTCTGGCCGAGACCACGCTTGAGGCCGAGCGTCGGCACACCGAAGTTGGTGTACTGGTAGGTCAGCTCGTGGTCGCGCGCGTTGAAAGCCGCTTCCGAGATGCCCCACGGCGTGCCGAGGCGACGGCCGTGGTTGATCTGCTCCTTCACGACAAGATTGTTGGTCTGGTTGAGGATACCGCCCTGACGCTCCTGCATGACCAGCGGCGGCATCAGATATTCGAACATCGAGCCGGACCAGGAGATCAGCGCGCCGCGCGCCCCGATCGGCACGATCGGTCGGCCGAGCTTGTACCAGTGCTCGGTCGGCAGATCGCCCTTGGCGATGGCAAACAGGCTGGTGAGACGCGCTTCCGACGCCAGAAGATCGTAGCAGGCCTCGTCGAGTTCGTTGGCGTTGACGCGGAAGCCGATCGACAGCAGGCGCCGCTCCGGACGGAAGAGGAAGCCGAAATCCATCGAGAAGGCGATGTCGCGTGCCCGGTCCTTCAGCACCAGCAGGCGCTGGCGCAGCGATTCGATTGCGCCGAGGTCGAAGACGCCATCGGCGATATGAGCTTCGCAGGTGGTGACGAGTGAGTTGGCCCACTTCGTCACTTCGCTGCTTTGCGGTGTGCGCACCTCATGGTCGAGATTGACCGTGAGCTTGTGCATGTCGCGCGCCAGAACGGCCAGGTTGATCACCCGGATCGAGGCGAACTCGTGTTCGCGCATGATCGCGGCGAGCGCATTCTGGAAGCCGACGATGCGCTCCTCGATCAGGCGACGCAACGGACGCACCGTCTTGCGGTCGTCGGGCAGGTCGCGCAACACTTCCTGAAGGATCGCAGCGACGTCGCCAATACCGATCAGGCTGCCCTGGACATGCGCCGACGGCGCTTCCGCCCAGTCGCGACACATGGACGACACGGCGATCAGGTGACCGGCCAGATTGCCGCTGTCGACCGACGAAATGTAGCGAGGTTCCATGGTTTCGAGCGTATTCGTCCGGTACCAGTTGAACAGATGGCCGCGATATTTCGGCATCCGGTCGATAGTGGCGATCGTCTGCTCCAGGCGGTTGATCGTCTCCTCGAAGCCGATCCAGCCGAAATCGCGCGCCGACATGACCGAAAGCAGATAGACGCCGATATTGGTCGGCGACGTCCGCTCGGCGAGAACCGGCTGCGGCGTTTCCTGGAAGTTGTCCGGCGGCAGGAAGTGCTGCTCGGCGGTGACGAAGGTCTCGAAGTAGCGCCAGGTGCGGCGCGCGATCAGGCGCATCTCGTCGATCGCCTCGTCGGAAACGACGAGCTGGTCTTCTGTTTCAGCCGACTGGCTGACGAACCAGGCGACGGCGGGCGACAGCGCCCAGAGCAGCGCGAAGGGAATGCCGATGAAGGGCAGGCCGGTGTCGGAAATCGCAGCTAGCGCCAAGGAGATCGCCGACAGCGCCGGCGCGATCCACATGGCGCGGTAATAATCGCCAATGGTGCCGTGGCCGGCGCTTTGCACCTGCGCGGCCGTGCGCCATTCGAGCATCAGCTTGCCGCTGACGAAGGTGCGGTAGAGCGAACGCACGATGGCGTCGCCCATCATCGCCGCATTGTGGGCGATGAAGACGATGCGAAGAGCAACTTGCGCGTTGGCGGCACGGACTTCGGTCAGGACCGCATGCAGGTGTGCACGTGCGACGATGTCGTTGCGGCGCGGCAGGAGGCCGTTGATCAGCGACAGGGTGGGGGCGACGAACAGGCTGAAGATCAGCACGATCTGCCAGATCAGCGCTTCGGTCGGCTCCATGTAATACCAGCCCATGACCGAGGCGACGAGCCAGGCAAGCGGGATCAGCGAGCGGCGCAGGTTATCGTACATCTTCCAGCGCCCGAGCATCGACAGCCCGTTCGAGAAATTGAAGATGTAGGGCAAGAGCTGCCAGTCGCCGCGCGCCCAGCGATGCTGGCGCGACATCTCGACCTCGTAGCGGGTCGGGAAGTCCTCGACGAGCTCGACGTCGGTGACGAGCGCGCAGCGCACATAGGACCCTTCGAGCAGGTCGTGGCTGAGAACGGCGTTTTCCTGGATGCGTCCCTTCAGCGCCGCCTCGAAGGCGTCGACATGATAGAGCCCCTTGCCGGTGAAGCTGCCTTCGCCGGCAATGTCCTGGTAGACGTCGGACACGGTGAAGACATAGGGGTCGATACCGCGGTTGGAAGAGAAGATGCGCTGGAAGGCGGAGGCTTCGCTGCCGGTCGTCAGCGACGGCGTCACGCGCGGCTGCAACAGGCTGTAGCCGGCGATCACGTCCTGGGTCTTCGGATCGACCACCGGACGGTTGATCGGATGGTACATCTTGCCGACGAGCTTCGTCACCGCATCGCGCATCAGACGCGTGTCGGAATCGAGCGTCATGACGTATTGCACGTTGTCCGGCACCGTGTTGGCGCCCTGCAGGAACGAGGTGTCGCGGTCACCGCGCAGAAGCATGTTCAGCTCATGCAGCTTGCCGCGCTTGCGCTCCCAGCCCATCCACACGCCTTCCTGCTCGTTATACAGGCGGCGGCGATGCAGCAGGTAGAAGCGGGTCTTGCCGTCATAGGCATAACGCGCCGAAAGCTGGGCGATCTCGCGCTTGGCATAGTCGAGCACGTCGGCGTCGGCGCTCGATTCCTCGTCCTTGCTGTCGGCCCAGTCGCTGACCAGCGCAAAGTAGATTTCGCCGCGCGGGTTGGCGAGGTAATGGACCTCGAGATTGCGCACCAGTTCGTCGACGTGATCGCGCTTGGAAATCAGGCACGGCACTGCAACAAGCGTGCGGGCGTCCTGAGGGATCCCGTCGATGAACTCGTAGCCGACCAGCCGCGACGGTTTGACGAACAGCGTCACCAGCGTGTTGAACAGGCCCATTGCACCTTCCGAAGCCGGCAGCGCGAAGAGCAGCAGCATGATCAGCTTCGCGCCGTTCGGGATCTCCATCGGGCTGACGAAGGAATAGACGGCGATCATCGCCAGGATGGTCAGAAGGATGTTCGGCCCGGCGATCGCAAACCAGTCGAGCTTGCGGCTGAGGCGAATGATGCTCTGCAGCACCGACGGCCGGTAGCTGATCTTCTTTTCCAAAAGCTTGCGCTGCTTGCCGACGAGGAACGATCCGACATTCGGCTGCTGCAGCGGCGCTTCCGTCTCCGCCGCGACTTCCGCCTCGCGCACCATCTGGATGGCGATCTGCGTCACTTCGAATTCGCTGTGCCCCGAGCGGCGCGCCAGCTTTTCGATCGTGTCGCGGTACTTGTTGCGCGAGCCGAAATCGAGCGCCGCGTAGTCGGAACCTTCACGCAGTGCCGCGTCGATCTTGCTGACGCTTTCGAACCAGACGGCCCAGTCGGTGTCGTCGATCTCGCGCAGGCTGCGGATGATGTTGCTCATCGTCGCATTGCCGGACGACAGGCGATTCTGCTCGGCGACCAGCGCGCTTTCGACGTCGCTGCCGCGCTTTTCGAGCTGTTCCTCGATCCAGCCGATGACGGCGCCCGAGGTCTGCGAACCATCACGCATGCGGTAGAGCAGCTGCGCGACGAAGGTGTTGTCGGCCGCCAGTGCTTCCGATTCCGCAAGCAGCGTGCGCGACTTTTCCGGATCGCTGAGGCGAATGATCTGGTCGGCGACGTCGTTGGCCTTGCGCCGCATGCCGCGCGAGCGTTCGACACGGATGGCAATCCGGCGCAGGTTCTCGATCAGCACAAAGCGCAGGATCGAAGGCAAGGCCCAGAGTTCGCCGATCTTGAAGGTCTCGTGCTTCTGGAAGCCCTCGACCATCGCCGTGATGCTTTCACGCGTCACCGTGCTGTGGGTATGGGCAGCATAGAGCCAGGCGAGCGCCATGGTGCGCGGGATCACCGTGCCCGAAACCGAAAGCGTCGGGAGCTGGCGATAGAACCGGCGCGGGAAATCGCGCCGCACTTCCTGGATCGCCTCTTCGACGACGTGATGGTTGTCGAGCAGCCATTCGGCCGCCGGCGTGATCGTTGCGCCGGCCTCGACGTCCGCGGCCGTCGCCCGGTAGACGCGCAGGATCTCGTTCTCGTTCTCGCGATGCCGCGGACGGAACTCGAACGGGAAAAAGCCCGGCAGCGAGGAGACACCCTTGGCCGCGAGATCCTCGCCGCATTGGCGGAGGTCCTCCATCGAGAAGAAGGTGGCGCGGATCGAATCGTTGTAATCGATCTGCTTCGCTTCCGGTTCGCGCGGAGAGGTGGGCGGCGTAGTTTGGAGCTGCATGGGTACGGGTTCTGAATCCAACCGGGGTTGATCGGCCCGGCCCTCGTCGGGGTGCCGGGTTGGCTGCGGACCTGAGAAATCAGGCTGAGCCGGCGCGTTGCTAGACACGGTCATGTGTCCTCCCATCCACCGTCATTTCCCGGGAAACCGGGACCTGGCGGTAACAGGCACCGCCCACGACTGGGCATCGGAGATCGCAAAGCCGGCGGCGCATTGGTTTTCAAGGCCGCGTGATGCATGAAAATGGCATTTTTTAGCCGTGGTGCCAACAGCTTGCAAGGATTGCTCATACAAGATCGGTCGATTTGCGCACAGACGAAACAGGCCGGAACAGGCCGCTGGATGCGCCCCCAATGGCACTAGGATACAGCTCTCTCAAACGCCCTCTTTCAAGCTTCATGCGGGTGGCAGACGAGGCGAAACGTGATGGGGGCGAGGAAGGTTCCCACGAATTTTCGACAAAAGGTCGATCGGTCAGCCCACCTGCTCGGTAATCCACTCGCGAAACGCCAGGCTGATCGGGTTTTCGAGCTTGCCCTCGGGCACCGCGAGATAATAGCTGTTTTCCGTCTGCATCGGCCGGTCGAGCACGATCCGCAGTGTACCGGCGGCAATCTCCTGCTCGATCAGATAGCGCGGCAGAAGCGCAAAACCGAGGCCGGCGGTCGCCGCCTCGATCACCATGGAGAATTGGTCGAAGCGGTTGCCACGATAGGCCCCTCGCCCGTCCATGTCGTTGGCCTCGAACCATTGCGCCCAGAGCTTGGGCCGGGTGGCCAGATGCAGGAGCGGACCGGCCACCAGGTCTTCCGGGGTTGCGATCGGATGGTCGGCGAGCAAGGCAGGGCTTGCGGCCGGCACGATGATCTCGCTGCAGAGATAGCTGCAGGTGGCGCGTGCCCAGACCGGCTGGCCATAATGAATGGCGAGATCGAAATTCTGCTCTTCGAAATCGAACGGCGCCGAGCGCGAGGCGATGTTGATCACCGTGTCCGGATGACGCTTGAGGAAATCGGGAAGCCGCGGCACCAGCCAGCGGCTGCCGAAGGTCGGCAACGACGCGATCGAAAGCGTCGAATCCGCCCGGGCAGACGCCATCGCCCGCACCATCAGCTCCTCGGTCTGGTTGAGCAGACGGCGCACCTCCGGCAGAAACTTCTGGCCGGCGTCGGACAGGATCACCCGCTGGCGCACGCGCTCGAACAGGAGCACCCCGAGCTGGTTTTCGAGATCCTTGATCTGGCGGCTGACGGCGCTCTGGGTAAGGTTCAGCTCGGCGGCGGCCTGCGTGAAGCTGCCGTGTCGCGCCGCGCACTCGAACGCCTGCAGCGTCGTCACGTCGGGAACCAGTCTGCGGCTCAACTTCATTCCGCCCTCGCATCAACATAGTCAGAAGCAACGCGATCAAAGGCCAGTTCGATCGGATATGATCCGAAATGAGAATGACCTTGTCCTTCACCCATAGCGCGAGGCGAGCCCCAGTGAAAGAGAATAGTTTCGTATCCGCCGACGACATCCGCTCGGCCTTTTCCGCAGCCATGTCGGTCATGTACCGCGAAGAGGTGCCGGCTTACGGCACGCTGATGGAGCTGGTCGCCAAGGTCAACGACGATACGCTCGCCGCCGATCCCAAGCTGAAGGAGCGCCTCGACGCGACGGATACGCTCGACCGCATCTCCGAGGAGCGCCACGGTGCGATCCGGCTCGGCACACCTGCCGAACTTGCGATGATGCGCCGCGTCTTTGCTGTCATGGGCATGTTTCCGGTCGGCTACTACGACCTGTCGACCGCCGGCGTTCCGGTTCACTCCACCGCCTTCCGTCCGGTCGGCGACGCGGCGCTCAAGCGCAACCCGTTCCGCGTCTTCACCTCGCTGCTGCGACTCGACCTGATCGCCGACGAAGCGCTGCGCGCCGAAGCCGACGTCATCCTGGCCGCACGCCAGATATTCACGACGGGCGCTGTCGAACTCACGGAAAAGGCCGAGCGCGACGGAGGCCTCGATAAGGCGGATGCCGAGCGCTTCGTTTCGGAAGTGCTCGAAACCTTCCGCTGGCACGACCAGGCCAATGTCAGCCCCGACATGTACAAGCGCCTGCATGACGCCCATCGCCTGATCGCCGACGTCGTCTCCTTCAAGGGCCCGCACATCAATCATCTCACCCCGCGCACGCTCGATATCGACAAGGTGCAGGCGCTGATGCCGGAATACGCGATTGCCCCGAAGGCCGTCGTCGAGGGTCCGCCGACCCGCAAGTGCCCGATCCTCCTGCGCCAGACCTCGTTCAAGGCGCTCGAAGAGCCGGTCTCCTTCATGGACGCCGACGGCACCTGGAAGGAAGGCTCCCACACCGCCCGTTTCGGCGAGATCGAACAGCGCGGCATCGCGCTGACCCCGAAGGGCCGCGCCCTCTATGACGAGTTGCTCGACGCCTCGCGCAAGATCGTTCGCCCGGCGGCTGACGGCTCCAACGCCCGCGAATACGAAGCGGCGCTTGCAGGGGCTTTCGAGCCCTTCCCGGACACCTGGGCAGGGATCCGTGAAGCCGGACTCGGCTATTTCAGCTATTCGCTGACGGAAAAAGGCCGCAAGGCTGGCATCTCTGCTGCACGCGACATCGAAGCGCTGATCGCAGCCGGCCTCGTTCAGTTCGATTCGATCGTCTACGAAGACTTCCTGCCGGTCAGCGCCGCGGGTATCTTCCAGTCGAACCTCGGTGACGGCGCCCAGCAGGACTTTGTTGCCAGCCCGAACCAGAAGCGCTTCGAGAGCGATCTCGGCGCGACCGTTCTCAACGAGTTCGATCATTATGCCGGCATCGAGCAGGCTTCGATCGAAAGCTGCCTCCGGGTCTTGACCGGCGCCATCGCTGCGGAATGATACTGATCCTATGATCGATCAACTGCACATCGACGCACTCACTGGCATCCTTGGAGACAAGGGTGTCCTGACGCGTCCTGAAGACCTGGAAGCCTATGAGACCGGCGCGCGCTACGATCGCGGCCGGACCTCGCTCGTTCTGCGGCCGGCAACGACCGAAGAGGTCTCTGCTGCCGTTGCCTACTGCGTCTCGAACGGCATCGCGCTGATCCCGCAATCCGGCAACACCGGGCTTGTCTCCGGCTCGACCCCGGATCAGTCGGGCGACGAAGCCATCCTCAGCCTCGACCGGCTGGCAAAGCGGTTCGAACTCGACCTCGACAACCGCTCGGTGCGGCTCGACGCCGGCTTCCGGCTGTCCGATCTCAACCGGAGGCTGGAAGAGCACGGCCTGTTCTTCCCGATCGATCTCGGCGCCGACCCGCGCATCGGCGGCATGATCGCCACCAATACCGGCGGTTCGCGCTTCCTCAAATACGGCGACGTGCGCCGCAACACGCTCGGCCTCAAGGTCGTGCTTGGCGACGCCGACGGCACCGTGCTCGACCTGCAATGCGACCTGCGCAAGAACAACACCGGCGTCGATTGGAAGCAGATCTTCGTCGGCACCTCGGGCGCCTTCGGCATCGTCACCGAATGCGTCTTGAACCTCGAGCGCCTGCCGCAACAGACGGCAACCGCACTGCTGGTTCCGGCAAGCGGCGCCCATGTGCTGCCGCTGCTGCGTGCCATGGAAGAACGCCTCGGCGCTTATCTTTCGGCCTTCGAGGGCATGTCGAAGAACGCCGTAACGGCCGCCTTTGCCCATGTGCCGTCGCTGAAGAACCCGTTCCAGGGCGGTAACGTCCCTGACTACGTCATCCTCGCCGAGATCAGCCGCACCTGGGCACCGCGCGAGGGCGAACAGTCGCTCGACGCCGTGCTGGAGACGGCGCTGGCCGAAATCTGGGAGATGGAGGAGGCGCCGCTCGCCGATGCCTTCGTCGGACCGCCGCACGAAATCTGGGCGCTGCGCCACGCGCTCTCCGAGGGCGTCAAGCATCTCGGCAAGCTGATCGCCTTCGACGTCTCCTTCCGCCGGGGTGACATCATGGCCTTCTGCGACCATATGAAGGCCGAAATGCCCTCGAAATTCCCCGACGTGACCGTCTGCGATTTCGGCCATATCGGCGACGGCGGCGTGCACTTCAATCTCGTCGTGCCGAAGGACAGCGACCTTCTCAAGGACGAGACTTTCGAACCGCGGCTGCGCCAATGGGTTTTCGCCGCCGCCGTCGAGGAGTATCACGGCAGCTTCAGCGCAGAACATGCGATCGGCCGCCGCAACCAGGCCTATTACGACTTTTATACACCAGACAAACTCAAGGACATGGCCGCAGGCCTGAAGACGCTCACCTCGCCGGGAAAACTCGGCAGCGTGCGCTTTTGATAGCTCAAGCCAGGAAAACGGGAGTCAGACCATGAACATCGCAACCAAGAAAGTCGACGTCAGCAAGGAAGCCGCAGCGCTTCTTGAAAAGATGGGCGTCGCCAAGGAACTCTACACCGGCGGCGACATGCCGTCCTTCAGCCCGGTCACCGGCGAAAAGATCGGCAACCTCAAGACGGTTTCGGCTGCTGAAGCTGCCGCTAAGATCGAAAAGGCCCACGAAGCCTTCAAGGCCTGGCGCCTGGTTCCGGCGCCGAAGCGCGGCGAACTGATCCGCCTGCTCGGCGAAGAACTGCGCGCCTTCAAGGCCGACCTCGGCCGCCTGGTTTCGATCGAAGCCGGCAAGATCACCTCGGAAGGCCTCGGCGAAGTCCAGGAAATGATCGACATCTGCGATTTCGCAGTCGGCCTTTCCCGCCAGCTCTACGGCCTGACGATCGCCACCGAACGTCCCGGCCACCGCATGATGGAAACCTGGCACCCGCTCGGCGTCGTTGGCGTCATCTCTGCCTTCAACTTCCCGGTCGCCGTCTGGTCGTGGAACGCCGCCCTTGCCATCGTCTGCGGCAACTCCGTCGTCTGGAAGCCGTCTGAAAAGACGCCGCTTACGGCGCTCGCCTCGCAGGCGATCTTCGAGCGCGCGCTTGCCCGCTTCGGCGATGCGCCGGAAGGCCTGTCGCAGGTCCTGATCGGCGACCGCACCGTCGGCGAAGTTCTCGTCGACAACCCGAAGGTACCGCTCGTTTCGGCAACCGGCTCGACCCGCATGGGCCGCGACGTCGGTCCGCGCCTTGCCAAGCGCTTTGCCCGCGCCATCCTCGAACTCGGCGGCAACAATGCCGGCATCGTCTGCCCGTCGGCTGATCTCGACATGGCGCTGCGCGCCATCGCCTTCGGCGCCATGGGCACCGCCGGCCAGCGTTGCACCACCATGCGCCGCCTGTTCGTGCATGAAAGCGTCTACGATCAGCTCGTTCCGCGCCTGAAGAAGGCCTACGGTTCGGTCTCGGTCGGCAACCCGCTGGAAACGACAGCCCTCGTCGGCCCGCTCGTCGACAAGGCGGCCTTCGACGGCATGCAGAAGGCGATCGCTGAGGCGAAGTCGCATGGCGGCACCGTCACCGGCGGCGAGCGCGTCGAACTCGGCTACGACAACGGCTACTACGCCAAGCCCGCTCTGGTCGAAATGCCCAAGCAGGCCGGGCCGGTTCTCGAAGAAACCTTCGCGCCGATCCTCTACGTCATGAAGTACAGCGACTTCGACGCCGTCGTTGCCGATCACAATGCGGTCGCAGCCGGCCTGTCGTCCTCGATCTTCACCCGCGACATGCAGGAATCCGAACGGTTCCTGGCCGTCGACGGCTCGGATTGCGGTATCGCCAACGTCAACATCGGCACATCGGGTGCCGAAATCGGCGGCGCCTTCGGCGGTGAAAAAGAAACCGGCGGCGGTCGCGAATCCGGTTCGGACTCGTGGAAGGCCTATATGCGCCGCGCCACCAACACGGTGAACTATTCGAAGGCTCTGCCGCTGGCGCAGGGCGTGTCGTTCGACATCGAATAATCGGCGCACCCAGTTAGGTAGAGACCATGACCATCAACGCAACGGTCAAGGAGGCGGGCTTTCAGCCCGCCTCGCGGATCTCCTCGATCGGAGTGTCCGAAATCCTGAAGATCGGCGCCCGCGCGCAAGCCATGAAGCGCGAAGGCAAGCCGGTGATCATCCTCGGTGCGGGCGAGCCGGATTTCGACACGCCCGACTTCGTCAAGGACGCCGCCTGCGAGGCGATCAAGCGCGGCGACACAAAGTACACCGCACTCGACGGCACGCCGGAGTTGAAGAAGGCAATCCGCGAAAAGTTCCAGCGCGAAAACGGCCTTGCCTACGAGCAGGACGAAATCACGGTTTCGACCGGCGCCAAGCAGATCCTGTTCAACGCCATGATGGCGTCGATCAACCCCGGTGACGAAGTGGTCATTCCGACGCCCTACTGGACCTCCTATTCGGATATCGTCCAGATCTGCGAAGGCAAACCGGTTCTGATCCCCTGCGACGCGTCCACCGGCTTCCGGCTGACCGCCGACAAGCTCGAAGCGGCGGTTACGCCGAAGACGCGCTGGGTGCTCTTGAACTCGCCGTCGAACCCGTCGGGCGCCGCCTACAGTGCCGACGACTACCGGCCGCTGCTCGACGTCCTCCTGAAGCATCCGCATGTGTGGCTGCTGGTCGACGACATGTACGAGCACATCGTCTATGACGGCTTCCGCTTCGTCACCCCGGCCCAGCTCGAGCCCCGGCTCAAGGATCGCACGCTCACGGTCAACGGCGTCTCCAAGGCCTATGCCATGACCGGCTGGCGCATCGGCT
>NZ_JTLA01000158.1:0-5087 GCF_000799055.1 Ensifer sp. ZNC0028 | reverse complement strand
GCGCCAGCCCGCCGATTGGCGGGTCTCGGTCAAGATTGGTCGGGAACGAGTAGCCTTCGGCACACGAGGCGATGGCATTGGCCGCTTCCGCCCGCGACAGCTTGCCGTTCGCCAGCAAGGCCCGCAAGGCCGGATAGAGCGCCGCGCTCATCGTCAGTCGGTCGACGGTTTCCATGGCGCGACCGAAGGCCGAAGACACCTGCAGCAGGTTGGCGACGCGGCGGATATCTTGGGAGCGGTTGGTGCCGGCAGCATGAAAGAGCGCCGGATTGAAGAAGACGACGTCACCCTTTTCAAGCGGGAGCTGCACGTGGTTTGCGTCGAAATAGGCGCGGAACTCCGGCCGGTTGAGCGCCAGATAGCCCGGCACATAGGTCTGGCTATAGGGCAGGAATAGCGTCGGTCCGCTTTCGAGCGGCATGTCGCAATGGGCAACCGCGCCCTGCAGCGTCAGCACCGGCGAAAGCTTGTGAACATGCGCCGGATACTGCTCGATCACAGCCGCCGTCTGGAAGCCGAGGTGATAGTCTCGGTGCGCCGATTGCGCCGCCCCACCCGGGTTGACCCGGTTGACCTGCGCCGTCATCTGGTAGTTCGGCCCGAGCCAGGCCTCGCTGACGAGCGCGATGATGGCATTGCCGTAATAGGCGGCGAAATTCTCCGGTGCGTTCAGGCAGTGCTTTTCCAGCGAGTTCCAGATGCGGTCGTTGGCGCCGGGCTTGGCGAAGTGATCGCCTCCGCCGCTGTTGCTGCGATGTTGCTCTTCGATGATGGCATCGAAGACCCCGCTTGCGATGTCGATTGCCGCCGAATCGGCATAGGCGCGCTTGAAGACCGCCACGCCGGGGCCCGTTGCCAGCGCCTCGCAGATTTCCGCCAGAACCGAACGCCGCGCCTCGCCGTCGCCGCACGCCGCAATCAACGCGGCGCTGTCATAGATCAGGACGTTCTTTTCGCAGCCGGAGGCATGGGGATAGTCGGACAGATCGGTCTGGCGTTCGACTTCCGCCCGGAACGCCTCGAGATCGCAGGCCTCCTCGGTGAGCCAGACACGGTCGATCCGCTGGCGCGCTTTGTTGTCGGTCTTCATCGCGTTTCCTCCTCTGGAACATCCTGATGAACACGACTATAGGCGGCGGCAAAACATGATATAGAGCAAGAATCCATCAAAAATCCATCAGGAGTCGCGACGGTGGCCCATCCGTTTCTGGTCAAGGACATCGCCTTTCAGGCCGGCCTTAGCACCGCGACCGTCGATCGTGTGCTCAACGAACGGCCGGGCGTGCGCCGCCAGACGGAGGCCCGGGTTCGCGCAGCCATCGAGGAACTGGAAAAGCAGCAGGCCGGCCTCGACATCCAGGGGCGCAAGTTCGCGATCGATATCGTCATGGAGTCGCCGCAGCGCTTTACCGATGCGGTGCGGCGCGCCTTCGAGAGCGAGGCGCTGACCTTCGCGCCCACCGTCTTTCGTTGCCGGTTCCACTTTGCCGAGACGATGCGCCCGCAGGACATCGTGCAACTGCTCGACCGCATCCGGCTGCGCGGAACCGACGGGCTGGTGCTGAAGGCGCCAGACGTGCCCGAGATCGTTGCGGCCGTCGCCCGCTTCGAGATGGGCGGCACGCCCGTCGTGACGCTGGTAACCGACCTGCCCCATTCGCAGCGGACGGCCTATGCCGGCGCCGACAACCGGGCGGCGGGCGAAACGGCCGCCTACCTCCTCGGCGAGCGCTTTTTCGGCGCGGCGGCAACCGTGCTGGTGACCCTTTCGAGCGGCCGTTTTCGAGGTGAGGAAGAACGAGAGATCGGCTTTCGCCGGGTGCTGCGCGAGCGCTATCCGGCAATCCGGATCGTCGAGATCAGCGAAGGCCACGGCCGCGACAGTGAAACCGGGCTCTTGGCCCATGCAGCGCTTTCGGCCAATCCGGATATCAACGCGGCCTATTCGATCGGCGGCGGCAACCGCTCCGTGCTTGCAGCCTTCGAGGGCCTCGAACGCTCCTGCATGCTCTACATCGCCCATGATCTCGATGAGGACAATCTGGCGCTGCTGCGCGAACGGCGCATTCACTTCGTGCTGCATCACGACCTGAGGACCGATGCACGCACCGCCTTTCGCACGATGATGCTGCGGCCGGGCGCCCAGGCGCCGGTGATCGGCCCGCAGCTCTCCGCCGTGGTGGTGATCACGCCCTATAATGTTCCGGAGTAGCGCGGCCGCCAGCCGGCGCTGAACCTTCAAGCGGCCGTCTGGCCATCGTTCTTTTCGGCCGGCAACACCATGTCGTCGGCCGTTTCGAAGCGATTGCGGCCGCGCCGCTTGGCGAGATAGAGCGCTTCGTCCGCAGCCAGCAGCAACTGGCGCGCCGTCTGTCCGTGCCGCGGTGCAAAGGCAATGCCGGCGCTGCCGCCGACGACGAGCATCTGGCCGTTGAAGGCGACCGGCGTCTGCGCGTCGGCAATCAGGCCGGCCGTCAGGCTGCGGGCCTCGGCCTCGCTGCAATCGCCGAGAATGACCGCAAATTCGTCACCTCCGAGCCGAGCGACCGTGCCCTTCGGCCCGGCGCGATTGCGAAAACGCTCGGCCATGGCCACCAGCACGGCATCGCCGGCGGCGTGGCCATGCCGGTCGTTGACCTCCTTGAACTCGTCGAGATCGGCATAGACGAGCGTGAAAGGGTGGGTATTCGCCCGCAGAAGCGCCGCTGCCAGCATGTCGTCGAAGCCGCTGCGGTTCATCAGCCCCGTCAGGCGGTCGTGCTTGGCCAGGTGCCGGTTCAGCGCTTCGCTCTGCTGCAGGGCGGCAAAGAGCGTCGAGAAGCGCAGCGCCACGAAGGCCATCAGCAGGGCTGCGACAATCGCCATGATGATGACGCTCGGCAACAGTTCCGCGCGGACGAACCCGCCGGGCGATTTCGGCACCCAGGCGGCCACGAGACAGGACGAATCGGTGCAGCGCCCGACAGACGCATAGGCGCTGCTTGCTGGCCGCTCGTTGAGCGGAACAAAGGCCAGTCCGCGAATACCCAGCCGCGCCGCGATCTCGCGCGTCATCTTCGGCGTGACCGGTCGAACCGCGACCATCAGCACCGGATCGCGCCGTTCCGCCGGAACCACCAAAGTCTCCGGGATGACCGCCTGCACCACCGCAACGCTCATGCGCCCGTCGATCTCGCGCAGGTCCACCGCGTGGATGCCGGGCACCGCCGGCATGACGGATTGCGGATCCGGCGTCGTGACATCGAGTTTATAGGTGCCGCCGTTGTTCCTGAGCGCATTGTCGTAGCGGCGCTTGGCCTCCTCCACGAGATCGTCGACCTCGTCGATCGGCACGCGCGCCACCCCGGCCGGAACCGACACGCCATCCTTGAGCGCCGTCGAGACGTTGCGCGCCGGATCCGTGAAGATGATCCAGGAGAAGCCGTAGTCTTCCCAAAGCCAGCCCGAAAGCTCGTCCGTGATAAAACTGCTGCTGGCGTGCCCGCTCGCCAGTTCCTCGTAGGTCTTGTCCCAGAAGGACACCTGCGCCTGGAACTGAACCACGGCATCCATCTGGTGGCGCAGTTCGTTTGCGACGAGCCGGCGCTCGGCCGAAAGTCCGAAACGATCGGCCTCGGTGACCGACCGGTCGAGCACATAGATGAGGCTTGCAATGATCAGGACCGCGACCAGGGTACAGGCGGCATGGATCGCCCAGACCGTCTTGTCCCGTTTTGCCTGCCGCAACGCCTTTTCCACCACGCCAGTCCCCCTCGTCCGCACCGGCCATGCCGGGCATTCTAGCACTTGTGGAGGTGCGATGCGCAACGATGGCAGCCGATACTGAGGGCACCCTAGCGGCCAATATCGAAGTTTGGCTTAAATAAGCTGGTGATAAAATAATTAACGATTTCAACCGGCTGAATCAGCCGACAATCAGCGGTCGCAGCGGAGATCTGGAGGTGCGGGCAATCGCCCGCGCCTCCTTCTGCACAGCCTATTGCGGAGCGGCGGCCGAAACGCGCAGCAAGGCGATGATCTCCGCATTGCCTTGCTCTACGGCAAGATCGCGTATCGATGGACCTGCGGCGCCATCCCGAAGGCGCGCATTCGCGCCCCTTTCGAGAAGCAGCTGTACCGATTCCGCCTGCCCGTTGATCACCGCGAAGGCCAGCGGCGTCATCCAGTCGTGCTGCGGTTCCGGTCGGCCGCGGCCGCGGAACGTGCCGAATGGCGTTTCGATCAGATCCGGCTGCCGGTCGAGGATATCGGCGAGGCGCGCGGTCACACCGAAGGACGCGGCTGCGAAGACATCGAGCGGCTGATCCTTCAGGAAGGCGACCATCTCGTCCTTGCCGTTGTACTTGGCCCAGCCGATCGGCGGTGCATGATGGTAGGGATCGCGGGCCGAGGCATTGGCGCCGTGATCGAGCAGGCGCCGCGCCATCGCGATATGGCCATGCAGCGCCGCCTCGTGCAACGGCGTGCGCGAGGTCATGCGGTTGACGTCGAAGCCGAGCGACAGCATCAGCGCGACAGCGTCGTGCCGGTCCTCGCCCGCCGCCTCGTGCAGGATAGCCGGGTGCGCGGCTTCAGTTCGGGCCACAAGCGTCGGATCCGCATCGACGAGTTCCCTCGCCTCGTCGGCCTTCACTTCGCCGATGGCACGAGCCAGCCGGTCGACATCTTCCAGCGGCGCTTCGGTCGCGCCGCGCGACACGAGGTATTGCGCCAGCGCCGGATCGCCGCCGAGTTCGGCCCATTGATAAGGCGTGCGCCCCTTGATCGGGCGATTGACGTCGGCACCGTGCGCGACGAGCAGCCGGACACGATCGGACATCCGCTTTTCCAGCGCCCAGGCAAGCTGATAGTCGAAGACGCGCTCGCCGTTTTCGACCAGACCGCCATCGTTGCGCACCAGCCAATTGTTGCGGTCGTCGGCATTGAGGCCATGGTCGAGAAGCAGCTGGAGGCAGGAATTGTCCGGCTCGAACATCCGGTTGTAGAGCGCCTGGCTGTCATTGGCCCGGGCACCGGCGCGAAGCAGCAACCGCGCAAAGGCGACGCAATCCGGGTGCGGCGGCTGCCGCTCCGGCCCCGCCTCGCCC
>NZ_JTLA01000157.1:0-20452 GCF_000799055.1 Ensifer sp. ZNC0028 | reverse complement strand
CCCACGCCTTCCCGCGCACCGGCCCTGGTCGCGAACGCCCCAGCGGTTGCCATTCCCGATGCGCAGGCGATCGAAGAGGCGCGCTTTGCCGCCGAATCGGCGCGGTCGCTCGCCGAACTCCGGACAGCGATGGAGGGTTTTGCTGGCTGCAATCTGAGAAACAGCGCCCGCAATCTGGTTTTTGCCGAAGGTGATGCTGCAAGCGGCATCATGATCGTCGGCCCGATGCCCTATGCAGACGACGATCGCGACGGCCAGCCCTTTGCCGGCCGCCTCGGCGAGATGCTGACCCGGATGATCGCCGGCATAGGCCTTACGCGTGAAAGTGTGCTCTTGAGCAATGTCGTGCCCTGGCGCCCGCCGGGCAACCGCGTGCCGACGGCGCGCGAGGCCGATATCTGCCGACCCTTCATCGAACGCCAGATCGCGCTGGCAGAGCCTAAGCATCTGCTGCTGCTCGGCAATTTCACCGCCCGTTTCTTCTTCGGCGGCAACGACACGATCCACCAGCTTCGCGGCGAATGGCGCGAGCTTGCGATCGGCGGCATCACCGTGCCGACACTTGCCACCCTGCATCCGCAGGACCTGGTAACCGCGCCGATCAACAAGCGCTTCGTCTGGCAGGATCTGCTTGCCTTCAAGGCCCGCATTCACGGCTGATCCCGAGGAAAGCGCCTGCCCGGATGGCACTCGCGGCCGCCTGCCCGTTTCATGAACAAAGTATGAAGAAAGCCATGCGGCCTGCGCATATCAGCGGCGCATTTTGACGCATTGCAAAATGGCATGTTGCAGCGCAATATATTGACACGGGAGGAATGGAATTTAAGGAACTGAACCATGACTGCCCGCTTTCGTCCGATCCACAGCAGCTTTGAGACGCTCCGTCACACCGGCGCTGCTCAACGGACGCCGTTCAACCGCTTTGGCACGGCAGCCAACGAGCAGATGACCGCGATCGGCCTCGCCCGGACCACCCGTCCGGCGCAGATTTTCGCCGACTTCATCCAGCGCTGATCCCCACGCGATACGCGGCCTTGCGTATCGCGTGACGCATCGTTTGACCCGACACGAAGAAAGGAACGAACCCATGACCAAGCCGATTGCCAGCCTCAAGGTCCTGCTCGATTCGATCTCCGACATCGGCACGGCCGTGCGCGCCTCGCGCGAGTACACCGTTCTCAGCACCAAGCAGGACGCACGCCGCGCCCATCGCGTGGCCGTGAGCCCGCTGCTGCCGAACTGATCGCTGCCCGAAGACCAACACACCGCCTTTTTGCCATCGCCTGTCGCAATCGACAGGGCGTAGAAGACTGGATAGAGCCACACTCGTCCCGACTAAGGAGTGTCAGGCTCATCCGGTCCCGCCAGACCGTTCCTCGCTCCATCTGCGTTTGCTTGTCATCGGACAAATGACGAAGCGCCACGTTTCCAGGAGCGCCGATGCTGGCCAGCCTCGCTTCCGTCTTCAGCCTGATGGTGTCGACCCTGCTCATGATGGTCGGCTTCGGCCTGCAGAGCTATGTTATCCCCGTGCGCTCCGTCGCAGAGAACTGGTCGACGCTGACGGTCTCGGTGATTGCCACCGGCTATACGGTCGGCTTCACGATCTCCTGCGTCGTCACGCCGAAATTCGTGCTGCGTGTCGGCCATGTGCGCGTCTTTACCGCGCTGATCACCCTGCTCTCCATCGCGATCCTGCTCTGCGGCCTCATCGTCGACTGGCGCGCCTGGATCGTGTTCCGCGCCATTGCCGGCTTTGCCATCTCCGGCAGCTATCTCGTCATCGAGAGCTGGCTCAACGAGCGCGTCACCAATGAAAACCGCGGCCTGCTCTTTTCGCTCTACCTGATCACGACGATGGTCGGCACGATCGGCGGACAATACATGGTGCCGCTCGGCGATCCGACCAACACGTCGCTGTTCATGCTTTGCAGCGTGCTCTTCTCGCTGGCGCTGCTGCCGACGGCGCTCTCCTCATCCCCCATGCCCGCGCCGCCGGCGCAGGCGAAGTTCGATATCCCCGCCCTCTTTCGCCGCTCGCCGGTTGCCGTGGTCGGCGGCTTCCTCGCCGGCGCGCTGTCGGGCGCCTGGCTGAACCTCGGCGGCGTCTTCACCCAGAAGATCGGACTTTCGACGGCGGAAGGCGCCACACTGCTCGCCTCGCTATTGACGGGTAGCGCCCTCTCGCAGATCCCGATCGGGCGTCTTTCCGACAAGATCGACCGGCGCATCGTCATGGTCGGCTGCGGCATCGTCGGCGTCATCTCGTGCCTGGTGATGTCGGCGTCGATCGGCAGCCAGCCCGCTGTTCTCTATATCATCGCCGCCTTCGTCGGATCGGTGCTCTTCCCGATCTACGCGCTGAACGTCGCGCATGCCAACGACCTTGCCAAACCCAACGAATATGTCGAGACGTCCTCGGGCCTGATGATCACCTACGGGCTCGGCACGATTTCCGGCCCGCTCATGGTCGGTCCGGTCATGGACCGTTTCGGCCCGGCGGCGCTGTTTCTCGTCCTTGCCGTCTACTTCGCGCTCTATGGCGGCTATGCCGCCTGGCGCATTCTGCGGCGCGAACAGCACAAGGGGCTCGTCGTCAAGACCGACTTCCAGGCAACGAGCGTCATGCCGACACCCGGTCCCGATGTGACGAGCCCGGCTGCCCTGCAGGCCGCACAGGAACCGCTGATCGACGACGACACGGTCCCGGCCTGGGAAAACCCGCGGCCGTAGGCCGTGGCTCAGCCCTGCGGCGTCACATGCTTGCGGGCGCCCCGGCGCTCGAGGCCGAGCCGGTGCTCGCGAAAGATGATGAAGATGCCGGCGCCGACGACGATGGCCGTGCCGACAAGCATGGTGGCCGTTGGGATATCGTCGAACAGGAAGTATCCTATGATCAGGCCGAGCACGATCGAGGTGTATTCGAACGGTGCGATCGTCGACATGTCGGCATGGCGATAGCTCTCGGTCAGAAGGATCTGGGCGACACCGCCGCAGAAACCAGCAAACATCAAGAGCAGGAAGGCTTCGCGCGAAATCGACGGCCAGCCGAAAGGCAAGGTCGCGAGCGAGAAGACCGAAGCCGACAGCGAAAAATAGAGCACGATCGTGTGGGTACGCTCATTCTTGACGAGCTTTCGCACCAGCACCATCGCAACGGCGCCGAGCGCCGCCGAGACCAGCACCGCGGCCGCCCCCATGGCCTCGAACGAACCGAAGCCCCCCTCTTCGAACAGCGTCAGCCTCGGCCAGGTGATGATCATCACCCCGACGAGCCCGATGACGACCGCCGACCAGCGATAAAGCCGGACGGATTCTCCGAGAAATATTGCGGCGAAGGCGACCGCGATCAGCGGCATGGCATAGCCGATGGCGATGGCTTCAGGCAGCGGCAGGTGCACAAGACCGTAGAAGCCGAAGCTCATTGCGAGAATGCCGATGAAGCCGCGAGCGATATGGCCAGTGATGTCCTTGGTCTTGAAGGCGTCGCGCAACTGTCCGCGAAGAGCGAGATAACCGAGGATCGGCACCATGGCGAAGGCCGAGCGGTAGAAGGTGATCTGGCCGGTGGCGATCTCGTTTCCGGCTGCCTTGATCAGCGTCGACATGCAAACGAAAATGACGACGGAAAGGACCTTGAGCAGGATCCCCTTCATCGGGCTTTCGACTTCCGCATTCATTGAGGGCACTTTTCGAACAGCCTTGACCGGCAATCAGCAGGCGCGCGGGCTGGTTTGGAGATTTTTCAGCGGAGAGAACCGCTGCAGGACCCCACCACCTTAGCGACGCTTCGCATGAAAGTCGGATCAAACTTCGTGATGAATGACGTTTTTTCTTGATCGATTAACCTTCGACAGTAGGACGCCCGGCTTTTCTTTAGCTGCCCCGAAAAAAACCTTTCCAATTCATGTCTTGTTAGTCCCACTTCGATACACATCGGTCCGATAAGGGAGCGGGAAGATTAACGGACGCCATGTCTTTTCTGTCGGAAGTGCGGTCGCCGGCATCACAATCGTGTGGCACAGCCCAGCTTTTCGCCCCTTGGCCTTTTCACCATCACAGGCGCCCTCTACAAATTCTCCAGTAGAACGGTGCAAGCGGGACTGACCATGCGGACAAATACTGGCCAGATCATTCATCTGGAAGACTACCGGCCGACTGACTTCGTTCTGGAGAGAGTGGATCTGACCTTCGAGCTAGACCCGAAGGAGACCAAGGTCGAGGCCCGGCTGATCTTCCATCGCCGCGAGGGTGTCGACAGTGCCGCGCCGCTCGTGCTCGATGGCGACGAGTTGACCATGACCGGCCTGCTGCTCGACCAGGAAGAGCTTGCGACGTCGCTCTACGATGTCGCCGACGATACGCTGACGATCCGCGGCCTGCCCGAAACCGCCCCGTTCGAAATCACCATCACCACGCTGCTTTCGCCCGAGACCAATACGCAGTTGATGGGGCTTTACCGCACCAACGGCGTCTACAGCACCCAATGCGAAGCCGAAGGCTTCCGCCGCATTACCTATTTCCCCGATCGTCCCGATGTACTCGCCGTCTACACGGTCAACATCATCGCCGACAAGGCGTCCTCTCCCCTCCTGCTTTCGAACGGCAACTATCTCGGCGGCGCCGACATGGGCGACGGCCGTCACTTCGCCGCCTGGTTCGATCCGCATCCGAAGCCGAGCTATCTCTTTGCGCTGGTCGCCGGCGACCTCGGCGTGGTCGAGGATACCTTCACGACCATGTCCGGCCGCGACGTCGCGCTGAAGATCTATGTCGAACACGGCAAGGAGCCCCGCGCCTCCTATGCCATGGATGCGCTCAAGCGCTCGATGAAGTGGGACGAAGAGGCCTTCGGTCGCGAATACGACCTCGACATCTTCATGATCGTCGCCGTCTCCGACTTCAACATGGGCGCCATGGAGAACAAGGGCCTCAACGTCTTCAACGACAAATACGTGCTTGCGGACCCGGAAACGGCGACCGATGCGGACTACGCCAATATCGAGGCGATCATCGCGCACGAATATTTCCACAACTGGACCGGCAACCGCATCACCTGCCGCGACTGGTTCCAGCTCTGCCTGAAGGAAGGCCTGACGGTCTACCGCGACCACGAATTCTCTGCCGACATGCGCTCGCGCGCGGTCAAGCGCATTGCCGAAGTGCGTCATCTGAAGTCGGAGCAGTTCCCTGAGGATGCCGGTCCCCTTGCCCACCCGGTGCGCCCGACAAAATACCGCGAAATCAACAACTTCTACACGACGACGGTCTATGAAAAGGGATCGGAAGTCACCCGCATGATCGCGACCATTCTCGGCCGCGATCTGTTCAAGAAAGGCATGGATCTCTATTTCGACCGGCACGACGGCCAGGCGGTGACGATCGAGGATTTCGTCGCCTGCTTCGAGGCGGCAAGCGGTCGGGATCTGCGCCAGTTCGCCCTCTGGTATCACCAGGCCGGAACGCCGCTGGTCACCGCTTCGGGCGCCTATGACGCCGCCAAGCAGACCTTTACCCTGTCGCTCGAACAGACCGTGCCGCCCACGCCCGGACAGAGCGCCAAGGAAGCGATGCACATTCCGCTGAAGATGGGACTGCTGCTCGAAAACGGCAGCGAAGCCGCCCTTACCGCCGTTTCCGGCGCCGACATGACCGACGATGTCCTGCATCTGACGGAGCGCAAGCAGACGGTCGTCTTCTCGGGCATCCCCTCGCGCCCGGTTCCGTCGTTCAACCGCAGCTTCTCCGCGCCGATCAACCTGCATATCGAGCAGAGCGCCGACGACCTCGCTCTGATCGCGCACCACGAAAGCGACCTCTTCGCCCGCTGGCAGGCGCTCAACGCCATCGCGCTTGCCAATCTCGTCGAGGCGACGGCGAATGTCCGCGCCGGCAAGCCGGTCACCGCGGACAAGGCGCTGATCGACGGCCTGATCCGGGCCGCCGCCGACGACAGCCTGGAGCCGGCCTTCCGTTCGCAGGCGCTGGCGCTGCCGAGCGAATCCGATATCGCCCGCGAGATCGGCACCAACAACGATCCGGACGCAATCCACGCGGCCCGTCAGCAGATCCTGACGGCCGTTGCCGTCGCCGGGCGCGACACCTTCCTCAAGCTCGCCGACGAGCTCGTCTCCGGCGGCGAGTTCAGCCCGGATGCGGCAAGCGCCGGCAGGCGGGCACTGCGCAACAGCGCGCTCACCTATCTGGTTCAGGCCGAAGATGGGCCCGAGCGTGCGGCGAAGGCCTTTGCGGCAGCCAACAACATGACCGACCTCAGCCATGCGCTGGCGTTGCTCGCGCACCGCTTCCCGGATTCGGCCGAGGCGGCAGAGGCGCTTGCAACATTCCGCACGCGGTTCGCCGACAACGCGCTCGTCATCGACAAGTGGTTCGCCGTACAGGCGACGATCCCGGGCGCTGGGACGCTCGATCGCATCAAGGCGCTGATGGACGAGCCGCTGTTCAACGGCAACAATCCGAACCGCGTGCGCTCGCTGGTGGGCACCTACGCCTTTGCCAATCCGACCGGCTTCAACCGCGCCGACGGCGAAGGCTACCGCTTCCTCGCGCGCCAGATCCTCGATATCGACCCGCGCAATCCGCAGCTTGCGGCCCGCATCCTGACCTCCATGCGCTCCTGGCGTTCGCTGGAAGACAAGCGTGCCGGGCATGCCCGCAAGGCGCTGAAGGAGATCGCCGGCGCATCGAAACTTTCGGCCGATGTCGGCGACATCGTCGAGCGCATGCTCAAGGCCTGAGCATCGCCAAAGCCTGATTTTCCTGCGGCCGGGCCGCACCTGCATGTCTCCTTAAATCGTCCTCGATTTAAGGGAAAAGACATGCGGCAAATCAAAGCGTTACAGCGACCTTTGCGCGTCTGAACAAGACGCGCGGCGCTGTAGCGCGACCCGGCCTATTATTTTCCAACGATAAGAAATGGTTAACAAATCTTTACCAGCGCCTCTGGACAAGGCGAATCGCCCTGTGATTCATTGAGTCAGATTCGGGCGAGCGGCGCGCCGAATCATCAGAGGGTTTAGAGCATTGGGAAAGATGGCGGACGCGCGACCAGCGAGCGCAGCCGACGGACGGTTGCGACTCAAGCTTCCAGGCGTCACCGGCCTGGAGCAGGAGTTTATCTCGCAGGCGAAGATCTTTGCCGGGCCGGCTTCGCGCCGCCTGGCAAACGCGGAGCCCGTTCTCAAGCGCTCCATCCCGATCCTGATCATTGCGTTCCTGATCATCGTGGCGGTTTCGCGCATGTCCAGCATCATGGACGAGCACGCCCGCATGGAGGAAAGCTCACGCCAGACCGTCGGCCTTGCCGCGGCGATCGCCGTTGCCGCCTTCCAGACGGACGGCGTCGCGCTATTCGATGAGGGCCGGCGTGCCGAGGCGGAGCAACGCTTCAGCCAGTTTCTGCCGACCGGCATGCTCGATCCCGGCACGTTCATCCTCGCGGTTCGCAAGGACGGTCGGATATTCGCAAGCACGGAAGGCGGTGGCCCGCTCATCGGACGCACGCTCGCCGCGGCCGCGCCCGACATCGCGACGCTACAATATTTCGGCGAGCATTCGAGCATCATGAAAACGGCGATCGCCGGCGCCGACCACATCGTGGCGCTGGCGCAGCTGCCCGATGCGGCTGGCGTCGTGCTGGCCGCAACGCCGGTCACCCAGCTCGAGACGACCTGGCGAGACGAGGTTTCGCTGAACGTCACGCTGTTTGCCGGCATCTCGGCCATCCTCTTGATGGTGCTCTACGCCTACTACATCCAGGCAAAACGCGCGCGCGATGCCGATTCCGTCTTTGCCGAATCGAACCTGCGGGTCGAGACGGCGCTCTCGCGCGGCCGCTGCGGCCTTTGGGATTTCGATCTCGCCAACCGGCGGCTGTTCTGGTCGCGCTCGATGTACGAAATGCTCGGCATGCCCGGCGAAAGCAGCGTGCTCTCCTTCGGCGACGCCGCACGGCTGATGCACCCGGACGATCACGGCATCTACAGCGTCGCCCGCACGATCGCCCGCGGCGACGCGCGCCAGATCGACCAGGTGTTCCGCATGCGCCATGCGGATGGTCACTATGTGTGGCTGCGCGCGCGCGCCGAGATTATCCGCACCGCCTCTGGCCGGGCGCATCTGATCGGCATCGCCATGGACGTGACCGAACAGCACCGGCTTGCCCAGCGCTACGCCGAGGCCGACCAGCGGCTCGCAGACGCGATCGAATGTACCTCCGAAGCCTTCGTGCTCTGGGACAAGCACGACCGCCTTGTGATGTGCAACACCCACTTCCAGGAGGCCTACAAGCTTCCGGATCATGTGCTGGTTCCCGGCACCGAACGCATCGCCGTGCATACGGCGGCAGCGCGGCCAGTGGTCGAGCGGCGGATCGCCGACCCGGATCACAGCAACCAGTCGCAGACGAGTGAAGTCCAGCTTGCGGATGAGCGCTGGCTGCAGATCAACGAGCGGCGCACGCGCGACGGCGGCCTTGTTTCCGTCGGCACCGACATCACGCTCCTGAAGCGCCACCAGGTGCGCCTGCGCGAATCCGAACGGCGGCTGATGGCCACCATCGGCGACCTCTCGGCCTCGCGCATGACGCTGGAGCGGCAGAAGACCGAGCTTTCGGTCGCCAACTCCAACTACCAGGTCGAAAAGGACCGCGCGGAAGCGGCCAATCGCGCCAAGTCCGAGTTCCTCGCGAACATGTCGCATGAGCTGCGCACGCCGCTCAACGCCATCCTCGGCTTCTCGGAAATCCTGCAGAACCAGATGTTCGGGCCGCTCGGTTCGGAGAAGTACAACGAGTATTCGCGCGACATCCATGAGAGCGGCAAGCATCTCTTGAACGTCATCAACGACATTCTCGACATGTCGAAGATCGAGGCCGGGCACATGCGCATCAGCCGCGAGACGATCGATCTCGCGCCCCTCATCGAGGAAACGCTGCGCTTCACCACCATTCCGGCCGAGCAGAAGAACATCCACGTGGTGCAGCAGATCTCGTCGGGCCTGACCATGATCGCCGATCGTCGGGCGATGAAGCAGGTGCTGCTCAACCTCCTGTCCAATGCGGTGAAGTTCACCAATGAGGGCGGGCGGATTTCGCTTCGGGCACGCAAGGTGACGGGCGCGGTAACGCTCACCATCGCCGATTCCGGCATCGGCATTCCGCGCGACGCGCTTCAGAAGATCGGCCAACCCTTCGAACAGGTGCAGAGCCAGTACGCCAAGAGCAAGGGCGGATCCGGCCTGGGGCTCGCGATCTCGCGCTCACTCACCCGCCTGCACGGCGGCAGCATGAGAATTCACTCGACCGAGAATGTCGGGACCATCATTTCGGTCAGGATTCCGGACCGAACCTAAGGCAGGGTCTCAATCAGCGCGCGGGCTTCCGCGCGCTTTCCGCTTTCCGCGCGGCCCCATTCACCCCGAAACGACCGATTGGAAGACGCGCCGCACGGACTTGGAAAGCCTGCGGACGTCTCCCTCCAGGGTTTTCAGGTCCGGATAGTCCCCTGCCCGGCAGACAAGATCGATCAGGCCCGCGGGCGCTTCCTTCGGCTCGAACTCACCGTCGATGCAAAGCCGCACGATCTGGGACAGTTCGGTGAAAAGATGCAGCGCCTCCAGCGCCACATCGAGATCGTTAGGGTTCATCAGCGCATCGCCAAGCAGCTTCAACGCGTCGGCGGTATTGGTGCCCGATGTCAGCGGCTGAACGCCCTTGGCCGGTGCCACGAGTGCCAGATACTGGGTGATGAACTCGATATCGACGAGGCCCCCCGGGATCAGCTTGAAGTCCCAGATGTCGCTCGGCGGTTTCTCGCTATCGATCATCTCGCGCATGGAGATCACGTCGGCGCTAACCTTGGCAACATCGCGCTTGCGCCCGAGGATCTCGGCGAAGATCCCGTTGGCCTCGGCCATCAGCCGGTCGTCGCCGCAGATGCAGCGCGCCCGGGTCAAAGCCAGATGCTCCCAGGTCCAGGCCTCTTCGCGCTGATACTTGGCAAAGGCGTTGATCCTGGTTGCGACTGGCCCCTTGTTTCCGGAGGGACGAAGCCGCATGTCGACCTCGTAGAGAATGCCTTCCGCCGTCGGCGCGGAAAGTGCGGCGATCAGGCGCTGCGTCACCCGCGTGAAGTAACGCGTCGGATCGAGCGGCTTGGCGCCGTCGGATTCGGTTGCCGTCTCGTCGTAGTCGTAGAGCAGGATCAGGTCGACGTCCGAGCCCGCGGTCAGCTCGTGGCTGCCGAGCTTGCCCATCCCGACGACGGCGATACGGCCGCCGGGGAAATCGCCATGAACGGAGCGGACTTCGTCCTCGACCGCCTTCACCGCCGCAGCGATGATGAGGTCGGCAAGATCGGTAAAGGCACGGCCGGCTTGCGCGCCGGAGATTGCGCCGGTCAAAAGCCGGATGCCGATCAGGAAGCGCTGCTCGGCGGCGATGATCCTGAGGCGATCGAGCACCTCCTCATAATGGCGTGCACCGCCGACGAAATTGGCGATGCGTGGCGCCAGATACTCCCGCGTCGGCAGTTCGGCGAGCAGGCCGGGATCGAGCATGCCATCAAAGACGTGCGGGCGCGCGGCGATGATTTCTGCAAGCCTTGGCGCCGACGACATGACATTGACGATCAACGACAGGAGGCCCGGATTGTTGCCGAGCAGCGAGAAGAGCTGAATACCCGCCGGCAGGCCGGAGATGAAGTTGTCGAACCGCAGCAGCGCGTCGTCTGCGCGCCGGCTTTCGCCGAAGACCCGCAGCAGCTCCGGCGTCAGCTCGGTCAGCCGCTCGCGCGCCTCCACCGACTGCGTCGCGCGGTAGCGCCCATAGTGCCAGGTGCGGATCGTGTGGGAGATGTCCGAAGGCCGCTGGAAGCCGAGTTTCTTCAGCGTCTCCAACGTGTCCGGGTCATCGCGCTGGCCGGTGAAGACGAGGTTGCCGGTCTCGGTCGACAGCTTTGCTTCCTGTTCGAAGAGCTGGGCATAGCGGCGCTCGACGGTCTTGAGCACGCGCGACAGGGCCTTGGAAAAGGCGGCCGTGTCCTCGAAGCCGAGCATATAGGCGATGCGCTTCAGCTCCGCTTCGGTCTCGGGCAAGACGTGCGTCTGCTCGTCGCGCACCATCTGGATCCGGTGCTCGACATCGCGCAGGAACCAATAGGCCTCGACAAGTTCGTCGGCCGTCTCCTCGTCGATCCAGCCGGCCTTGACGAGCGCCCGCAGCATCGGCTCGGTTGCGCGCTGGCGCAGGTCCGGCATGCGGCCACCGGCAATCAGTTGTTGGGTCTGGACGAAGAACTCGATCTCGCGGATGCCGCCGCGGCCGAGCTTGATGTTGTGGCCTTTGACCGCGATCTCGCCGTGCCCCTTGTGGGCATGGATCTGCCGCTTGATCGAATGAATGTCGGCGATCGCCGCATAGTCGAGATATTTGCGGAAGACGAAGGGGACCAGGTCCTTGAGAAAGTGCTCGCCGGCCTCGATGTCGCCGGCGACCGGCCGCGCCTTGATGAAGGCGGCGCGCTCCCAGTTCTGCCCCCTGCTTTCGTAATAGAGCATCGCCGCTTCGACCGGGATCGCCAGCGGCGTCGAACCCGGGTCCGGGCGCAGGCGCAGGTCGGTGCGGAAGACGTACCCGTCGCCGCTACGCTCCTGCAGGATGCGGATCAGGCGGCGCAGCAACCGGCCGAAAGTTTCCGAGGCATCGTCGCGGTCGACGATGATGCCGGACTGCGGATCGTAGAAAACGACGAGGTCGATATCGGAGGAATAGTTGAGCTCGAAGGCGCCGAGCTTGCCCATGCCGAGCACGACGACACCGGAACCGGCGCTCGGGTTTGCGACATCCTTGACCTTCAGCTTGCCGCTCTCGTGCGCGCTCAAGAGCAGGTGGTCGATCGTCGCGGAGACGGCCGCACCGGCGAATTCGCTGAGCCAGCGGGTGGTTTCGCGCCCGTCGAAATGGCGGGAGAGATCGGCGAGAGCGACCGCGAAGGCGAGCTCACGCTTGGCGCGTCTCAGCCGCGCCATGATCTCCGTATCTGGCAATGCCGCGCCGCCCTCGTTCGGCTTCCAGGCATCGCGGGCGCGGCGCACGCGCTCGCTCAGGAAAGCCGTGAGTTCGGTCGTCAGAAGTTCTTCGAGAATAGCCGGTCGGCTGTCGCCGGTGTCGCGCAGGAATGGGGAAAGGGCAAAGGCCGAGACGATGAAAGTCTTGAACGGCGTGTCGGACGCAAGCAGGCTTGCGACCTTTTCGTGGCCCTTGGCCATATCCTTCAAGACCGAAAGCGCTGTTTTGGCATCGGCCTGTGTGGCCGGGCGGATCGGTGTCGTCTCGACCGCCCAGCACTTCTGCACCTGTTCCTGCATGCCGTCTCCCTCTCGCCGGAGCGGACGGCGCGCGCTGCCTCACTCCACCTCGTTCTCCCGGAACCGGTCTATCAGGTTGCCGCCACCGGGAAAACCATCTGAACCGTCAGACCCTTGCCGCCTTCGGCGGACGGAACCGTGTCTGTGAGATGCAGCGCGCCATGGTGCATTTCCATGACTGCCTCGACCAGCGACAGGCCAAGGCCGGTGCCGGGCTTGGACCGGCTCTCGTCCAGGCGTACGAAGCGCTTGATCACCTCGTCGCGCATCGCCGCCGGTATGCCCGAACCGTGATCGGCAACCGACAGCAACACACTTCCCTCGCGCTTTTCCAGCGAGACCTTGATCAGGGGGTTCTCGGCGCCATCGGCATATTTGATGGCGTTGTCGATGAGGTTGCCGAGGGCCTGGCCGATCAGTTCGCGGTTGCCTGAAATCACCAGCCCCGGGGCGACGTCGGCTTCGAGTTTCAGACCGCCATCTTCGGCCACCGGTTCGTAGAGCTCGACGCAATCGGCGACGATCTGCGAAAGGTCGATGTCGCTCATCTCGGCGGCAGACGAGCCGGCCTCCACGCGCGAGATCATCAGAAGGGCGTTGAAAGTGCGGATCAGTTGATCGGATTCGCCGATGATCTCCTCCAGCGCGCCGCGCTGGCTCGTGCCCTTGCGGGCAAGGGCTGCTTCCGCCTTGTTGCGCAGCCGCGTCAGCGGCGTCTTCAGATCGTGGGCAATGTTGTCGGAGACCTGCCGCAGCCCTTCGTTCAGTTTCTCGATGCGGCTGAGCATGGCGTTCAGCGATTCCGACAGCCGGTCGAATTCGTCGCCCGAACCGCTCATCGGCAGGCGCTGCGACAGATCGCCGGCCATGATCTTGGTGCTCGCCTCCGACATGCGGTCGATGCGCTTCAGAGCGTTGCGACCAATGCCGAACCAGATAACGAGCGCGCCGAGCCCCATGACGCCGAGCGCCACCATCAGCGCCTGGCGCACCAGCGCGCGGAACTTCTGCGGCTCCTGCAGGTCGCGGCCGACGAGAATGCGCAGACCATTGTCGAGCACCAGCACATGGGCAAGCGCCACATGGGTGTCCTTCTTGCTCTCGTCGGTATAGCGCTGATAGGCGAAGGGACGCTCGGTCCAGCCTTCGCTGTCGAGCAGGCCCGGCTCCAGGCTCGCGACGTTGCCGGCGAGGATTTCGCCGCTCGGTCCCGCAATCACGTAGAGATTGGCGCCCGGCTGGCGTGCCCGCCGCTCAAGCGAGCGCAACAGGCCGTTCATGCCGGCGCGGCTATAGACCTGCTCGATCTGCGCCACCTCGGCGGTGACCGCATCACGGGTCTGCTGCTGCAGTAGCCGCTCCGACATGCCGGTGACGTAGATGACGAGAAAGGCAGCACAGAGCGAAAAAAGGATGAGGTAGAGGGCGGAAAGCCGGACCGCGGTCGTTCTGAAGAGAACGCGAAGCTTGCTCATGCGGGCGCCCGGTCATCCTTGATCATGTAGCCGGCGCCACGCACCGTGCGCAGCAGCGGCACATCGAAGTCCTTCTCGATCTTCGAGCGCAGCCGCGAGACATGCACGTCGATGACGTTGGTCTGCGGGTCGAAGTGGTAGTCCCAGACGTTTTCCAGCAGCATCGTGCGGGTGACGACCTGGCCGGCGTTCTTCATGAGATATTCGAGCAGGCGGAATTCGCGCGGCTGCAAGGGAATTTCCTTTCCCTGCCGGCGCACGGAATGCGACAGGCGGTCGAGTTCCAGATCGCCGACGCGGTAAACCATGTCCTGATCGGGCGTGCCCTTGCGGCGACCGAGCACCTCGACGCGGGCGAGCAGTTCATTGAAGGCGTAGGGCTTCGGCAGATAATCGTCGCCACCTGCGCGCAGACCCGTTACCCGGTCGTCCACCTGGCCGAGCGCCGACAGGATCAACACCGGCGTGTGGATGTCCTTGCGGCGAAGCTCGGTGATGACAGAGAGACCGTCTCGACGCGGCAGCATGCGGTCCACCACGAGAACGTCGTAATTGTTCTCGCTGGCCATGAACAGGCCGCTCTCGCCATCGCTGGCGTGGTCGGACACGATGCCCGCCTCGCGGAAGGCTTTCGCCAGGTAGGCTGCCGCCTCGAGATCGTCTTCAATGATGAGAATCTTCATACGCGCGACCATAGTCCCGGACCCCTGTCTGTCTCAACCGGTTTCGACTTTCGACAACCGTGTTGGCGAGTGCTCTCGTGAGGGAGAGCGGGATGCGGGCGGAAAACCGCACACGCCTTTTCACATCCCGCTCCAAACGGCGAGCGCCGCGACATCACTTGGAAATCGCGGCGCTCCGGTCAATCATCTGACTGCCGCGATCAGCCCTTGTCGATCGGAAGGGCCACGAAGCGGCTGCCGTTTTGGGCCTCAATCTGGAAGAGCGCCTTGCTACGACCGTCCTTCTTGGCAGTGTTGATGACCTTCAGGATATCGTCGGCGGACTTCACTTCCTGATTGTTCACCGAGACGATCTTTTCGCCCTGCTTCAGGCCGCGATCGCTGGCATCGGAGTCTTCGTCGACCGAAGCGATGGTGACGCCCTTGCCATCGTCGGACGGCACGACCGAGACGCCAAGGTCCGCCAGTGCCTGCTCGCTCGACGGCTGAGCTTCATCGGACTGGTCGTCCTGGTTCTTGGCAGCTTCCTTGTCGTCCTTCGGCAGCGTGCCGATTTCGAGCTTGACGGTTTCCGCCTTGCCGTCGCGCCACAGGGCCAGGTCGACCGTGGTGCCCGGGCGGATCGCCGCAACCTTGCGGGCAAGGTCACGCGGATCCTTGACCGTATCGCCGTTCAGCGCGGTTACGACATCGCCCTTCTTGATACCGGCTTTTTCGCCCGGCGAACCGGTCTGCGGCTCGACGACGAGCGCGCCGCTTGCTTCCGAAAGGCCGAGCGATTCGGCGATATCCTTGGTGACGGGCTGGATCTGCACGCCGAGCCAGCCGCGGGAAACCGAACCGTCCTTGATCAGGTCGGCAACCACATCCTTGGCAACGGTCGACGGGATGGCAAAGGCGATACCGACGTTGCCACCGCCCGACGGCGAGAAGATCGCCGTGTTGATGCCGACGACTTCGCCGGAGAGGTTGAAGGTCGGGCCACCCGAGTTGCCGCGGTTCACCGCCGCGTCGACCTGCAGGTAATCGTCGTAGGGGCCGGAGCCGATGTCGCGGCCACGCGCCGAGACGATGCCCGAGGTTACTGTACCGCCGAGACCGAAGGGATTGCCGACGGCAACCACCCAGTCGCCGACGCGGACCTTGCTGTCATCGGCCCAGCTGACATAGGTGAACTTGCGCTTGTCATCGACCTTGAGCACGGCGAGATCCGTGCGGCTGTCCTTGCCGACCAGCTTGGCATCGAGTTCGGTGCCATCGTTGAGGATGACGGTGAAGGCCGAGCCGTCGGAAACGACGTGGTTGTTGGTGACGAGGTAGCCGTCATCGGAGATGAAGAAGCCAGAGCCCTGAGCGGTCGGACGCAGGCGGCCTTCGCCATGCGGGCCACGACGGCCGGGGCCGCGGTCGGCACGATCGTCGCCGCGCGGGCCGAATTCCTTGAAGAAACGCTTCAGCGGATGGTCTTCCGGCAGATCATCGAAGCCGCGACCGTTGAAGTTGAAGTCGAAACTGCTTCCGTCTTCCGACACCGGATTGGCGCGCGACTGGACGCGGACGGAAACGACCGCCGGCGAAACGGCCTCGACGACGTTGGCAAAGCTCGGCACCGACGGCGCTTCTACCTTCACCGGATCGGCAAAGGATTGCGAGATGCTGGCCGGCAGACCCGAGGTCAGCATGACGGCGGCAAGGCCGGCGACGGTCGAGGTCTTCAGCACGGTCTTGAGGGAGGGACGCAGGGATTTGGTCGTAAACATCCGTTTTGCCTTTTCTCTTCCTTGATGCCGTCGAAGACGGCATCGAAACCTGGTTGCGAAGCCGCCTCAGGGAAGGCGGAATTCGTTTTGGCTGACTGGAGGAACAGCCGATGACCAAAGATGTAACGGATGGGACCTTACTGAGTTCTGTCCGGAAAATGAATTTTTGGTAATGTTGTGAAGAGCTGGCCCGGGCTCGACCAAGGGCCTACCGGGAATTGCGCGTTGGCGCGAGCGGCATTCTCAGCCACCGGCGGGGATCTCCAGCGATATCAAAAGATTAGTGCGGGGCCGGTGCAACGGATGCGCGTTCGGCGAGCGCCGCATTAAGGCTGAAGCAGCTTCTTCAGCTTTTCCTTCTCGTCCTCGGAAAGCGGCGTCCCCTTTGCCTGGGCGCCGCGACGGCGAGAGGCGATAACAAGCGTAATCGCCCCGACGAGGAGCAGGGTCGCCGGCATTCCCCAGAGGATCAGCGTCTTCGTCTCGAAGCGCGGCTTCAGCAGTACGAATTCGCCATAGCGGGACACGACGTAATCGATGACGGCCGTGTCGCTGTCGCCGTTCGCCAGCCGCTCACGCACGAGCACGCGCAGGTCCTTGGCAAGCTCGGCGTTGGAATCGTCGATCGACTGGTTCTGGCAGACCATGCAGCGCAGCTCCGCCGAGATCGCCCGCGCCCGCGCTTCGAGCGCGGGATCGGCAAGCACCTCATCCGGGTTGACGGCAAAGGCTGAGCCGACAGGCGCGAACAGAAGCAGGAGTGCCAGGAGCAGGCGGTTCATTCCGCAGCCCCCACCGGCACCGTCTTCGGTCGTTTGGCCTTGGCCGGTGCGCCGACGCGCAGGCGGCGGTCGCTCAAGGAGACGAAGCCGCCCGCCATCATGAACAGGGTGCCGCCCCAGATGCACAGGATCATCGGCTTCCACCAGATGCGCACGACGATGCCGCCTTCGCTGATCTGGTCGCCGAGCGAGACATAGAGCTGGCTCAAACCGAAGGTGCGGATGCCGGCTTCCGTCGTCGGCATGCGGCGCGCCTGGTAGAGGCGCTTCGATGACCAGACTTCGTCAATTGCGACACCGCCGCGGCTGATGGTGAAGTGGCCGGACTCCTCGGAATAGTTCGGGCCGCTGCCATTGCGCATTCCGTCGAAGCGCAGGGTGTAGCCGCCGGCATCGACCGTCATGCCCGGCTTCATCTCGACGACTGTTTCGGTTTCGAAGGCCGTGACGGCGACGATGCCGATCAGGGTGACGCCAAGGCCGATATGTGCAAGCGCCGTGCCGAAGGCAGAACGCGGCAGGCCGGAGAAGCGCCGCCAGGCAACATTGCCCGCGACCTTGCCGAGGCCGGAGCGCAGCGCAAGGTCCGTCAACGACCCGACAATCACATAGACGCCAAGGGCAATGCCGAAGAGCGCCAGAACCGGGCCGCCATTCATGAAGTAATAGTAGGCGACACCGAAGAGCAGACCGATGGCGACCGCTGCGAAGAGCCGCTGCGAAACGCCGGCAAAGTCGCCGCGCTTCCAGGCAAGCAGCGGACCGAAGGGCACGGCAAAGAGCAGCGGCAGCATCAACAGGCCGAAGGTCATGTTGAAGAAGGGCGGTCCGACCGAGATCTTGTCGCCGGTCAGCGCTTCGAGCACCAGCGGATAGAGCGTGCCTGTCAGGACCGTCGCGGTCGCCGTCGTCAGGATGAGGTTGTTGAAGACCAGCGCGCCCTCACGCGAGATCGGCGCGAAGATTCCGCCGGCCTTCAGGTGCGAGGCGCGCAGGGCGAAGAGCGTGAACGCACCGCCGATGAAGAAGACGAGAATGGCGAGGATGAAGATGCCGCGGGTCGGGTCGGTGGCGAAGGCGTGAACCGAGGTCAGGACACCCGAACGCACGAGGAAGGTGCCGAGCAGCGACAGCGAGAAGGTCATGATCGCGAGCAGTACGGTCCAGATCTTCAGCGCCTCGCGCTTTTCCATGACCAGCGCGGAGTGCAAAAGCGCGGTTCCCGCAAGCCAGGGCATGAAGGAGGCGTTTTCGACCGGATCCCAGAACCACCAGCCGCCCCAGCCGAGCTCGTAATAGGCCCAGTAGGAGCCCATCGAAATGCCGGCGGTGAGGAAGGTCCAGGCAGCGAGCGTCCACGGACGGACCCAGCGCGCCCAGGCGGCATCGATTCGCCCCTCGATCAGCGCGGCAATGGCGAACGAGAAGCAGACGGAGAAACCGACATAGCCGAGATAGAGCAGCGGCGGATGGATAGCGAGACCGACATCCTGCAGGATCGGGTTCAGGTCCTTGCCCTCGCCCGGCGCCGGCATCAACCGCGCGAACGGATTGGACGTCAGCAAGATGAAGAGCGCGAAGGCCATCGCGATCCAGGCCTGGACGGCAAGCACGTTTGCCTTCAGCGTCTCAGGCAGGTTGCGCCCGAAGGCGGCAACCAGCGCCGAGAAGAACGTCAGGATCAACAGCCAAAGCAGCATCGAGCCTTCATGGTTCCCCCAGACGCCCGAGATCTTGTAGATCAGCGGCTTCAGCGAATGGGAGTTTTCCCAGACGTTGCGGACCGAGAAGTCCGAGGTCACATAGGCGAAGGTGAGGACGGCAAAGGCGAAAGCGACGAGCAGAAAGCAGGCGACGGCGGCACTGGAGGCCAGCTCCATCAGGCCGCGATCGTTCAGCCGTGCGCCGAGGATCGGCAGGGCCGCCTGAATGACCGCAGTCGCCAGCGCCAGAACCAGAGCGTAGTGTCCGAGCTCGATGATCACTTGATGGTTTCCTTCCCGCTGAGCTCGACGCCCTGGGCCTTCAAACGGTCGGCGACATCCTTGGGCATATAGGTCTCGTCATGCTTGGCGAGAACCGAGTCGGCCACGAAGACCGAGCTTCCCGCAACGAAGGTTCCCTCCGTCACCACGCCCTGCCCCTCGCGGAACAGGTCGGGCAGGATACCGGTATAGGTGACCGGCACACCGCTCAGCGTATCGGTAACGGTGAAGGTCACCGTCTTGCCGTCGCCGCGCTTGACGGAGCCGGCTTCGACGACGCCGCCGAGGCGGATGCGGGTTCCCGGTGGCACGTTGGCCTTTTCGAGGTCGCTCGGCACATAGAAATAGGCGATCGCCTGGCTGAAGGCGAACATCACGAGGAAAGCCGCAAGCACCAGGAAGCCGACGCCGCCGCCGATGATCGCCAGTCTTTTTTGTTTGCGCGTCATTGCGTTACTCCGTCGGTGGCAATCCCGAGCTCGCGCGCCAGCGCCAGCAGCTGCTTGCCGCCGTCGCCATCGGCCGGGAAGGTTTTCAGGCCCTCCCTTAGCGCGGCCAGCGCCTTGTCTCGTTGATCAAGGACAACATGGGAGCGGATCAGCCGCGCCCAGCCTTCGAGATTATCCGGATTTTCTTTCAGCCGGCTTTCTAGGCTGCCGACCATACCCCGGATCATTTCCTGGCGATCGCCGGCACTCATGCTCTGGGCCGCAGCGACATCATCTGCACTCGGATTGCCCGGCGCTGCAGCGCTGGTGGCGCCCCCCAATTCAGCCACGTGCTGCTTGACGAGCGGCAGCCAGGGTGCGTCGGCCGGCGACGTCGCGACCAGCCGGTTGAAGGCGGTCAGCGCTTCCGCGTTCTTGCCTTCCTGCTTGAGGCCGAGGGCAAGATAGAATTCCGAGCGCGGGTCATTGGGGTCGAGCGCCAGCGCCTGCTTCAGCGCGTCCTGCGCCTTGCTCGTCACGACGCCGTCGGACTGTACGACCATCGCCTCGGCGTAGCCCCCAAGACGTGCCGGCGTCGGGCCGAGCAGGCGGATCGCCCGGTCATAGGCATCGACTGCATCTTCGACACGGCCGTTGCGCATGTAGATCGGCGCAAGCAGATCCCAGCCGGCGCCGTCGTTCGGGTTTATGGCCAGGTGGTTCTCGGCCTTGGCAATCAGGATGTTGATGTCGCCATTGGGATCGGCCAGGCGTGCGGCGAGCGGCTGCGCCGGAAGGCCCGGGCTGCCAGTCAGCAAGTAAAGACAGAGGCCGACGGCCGGAAGACAGAGCAGCACGAAGGCCTGGGCCAGACGGCTGACACTGCGACGCGGCGCAGCGGCCGGCGCCGCCTCGCTGTCGCTCTCGCCAGCGGCCAGCAGCCGGCGCGCCA
>NZ_JTLA01000156.1:0-9736 GCF_000799055.1 Ensifer sp. ZNC0028 | reverse complement strand
GTGTTCTCGCGCGCCAAGGCGCCGCGCCCGCGGCTTGCGAACTTTGCCGCGCTGCTCAATCTCGCTGCCGCCGCCGTTCTCGTCATCGGCCACAACATCCACCCCTTCGTCGCATCCGTCGTCGCCAACGGCGTCGATCCGTTCAAGTCGACGCTGATCGTCAAGGGCGTGACGCCCCGGCAGTTGACGGAAGCCGCGGACCTGATGGTGCAGGGCGTCGAAGCCTGGCTGTTCCCCGCCTATCTCGCCGTCACGCTGGTTGGCCTCGGGCTTCATTTCGTCAGCGGCCGTCCAGATGCCCCTTCCGACGGAAAGGCGCGTCGCGTCGCCCGCTGGATCCTGGGTCTCACCAATGGCGCCGGTTTGGTCTTCGTCTTTTTCTTCGCCCATATCGCCTTTGCGGCCGGGGTCGCGACCACCATCCGCGCCGCGATCGCAGCCTATATCCTGGCGGCGCTCATGGGCCTTGTCTGGGTCGGACTGCTGCAACTGCATTCGACCGTCAGAACCAGCCTCTATTTTGCCATTGCCACCCTTGTGCTGGCGGTTGCGGCCGGCTGGTTCCTGATGCAGCCGCGCGACACCTACGTGCTCGCCGGCACGCTTGAGGGCAAGGTCGGCATCGTCACCAACACGCCGGCGGGCCTGATCAGCGCGGTGCGCTTCGGCCAGTATGACGGTGCGCCGCAGACGGAAACGCCGGTGCGCACCTTCGTCGGCCCGGCCGAGGCGCTCGCCTCGATTGCCAAGGGTGAAGGCGTTTCAGGTGCCCTGCTGCCGGCCGCTTCCGCGCCCGCCGACATGCCCGTCCTCTGGAAAACCGAGGCGCTCAACGATCGCGATCGTGCCGCCGGTGTCACCGTCGCCGTGCTTGCGATCATACTTGGCCTACTCACTTTCGGCGGCTATTTGCACCAGCGCCACCCGCTGGCGATCGGCTCGGAGTTCATCGTCGATACGATCCGCGGCATCCCCATGCTGGTGATCGTGCTCTATGTTGGCCTGCCCTTAAGCGGGGCGCTCAAGGACGCGACACAAGGCGTGCTCGATCCGCCAAACCTGATGCGCGGCATCGTCGCCATGGCGCTCGCCTATTCGGCCTATCTCGCCGAAATCTTCCGCTCGGGCATCAACGCGATCCCGGTCGGCCAGATAGAGGCGGCGCGCAGCATCGGTCTCAACCGCTGGCAGACGGCGCGTCTCGTCGTGCTGCCGCAGGCCTTCCGCATCATCATCCCGCCGCTCGGCAACGAACTGATTGCGATCCTCAAGGACACGTCGCTCTTGTCGATCCTGTCGATCCGCGACATCACCCAGCGCATGCGCGAGTTCCAATCGGCAAGCTTCCTGCCGTTTGCACCCTACAACTCGGCGGCGATCTTCTACATCTTCCTGACGCTGGCTGCGGCAAGCCTCGTCAACATGGTCGAGCGGAAATATGACATCAAGCACCGCTAAATCTCGCACGGTGCTGATCACTGGCACCTCGCGCGGCCTCGGCGCGGAGCTCGCGCGGCTCTACGCCGAAGACGGCTGGCGGGTGATCGCCTGCCAGCGGGAGCCGATCTCGAGCGAAGGCTCGGCGGATCGCTTGGCGCTGGATGTTGCCGATCCGGCGTCAATCGAGGCCCTTGGGCGGTCGCTACAGGGCGTCGCGATCGACTTGCTGATCAACAACGCGGCCGTGCGCGGCGATGTCGGGGGCCTTGCGACGCTTGAGCCGGGCGACTTTCTCGACGTGATGCGGGTGAATGCGCTGGCGCCGCTCTTGGTGACGCGGGCGCTGCTTGCGAACCTGCGCGCCGGCAAACAGACTGTCGTCGCCAATATCAGCAGCCGCGCCGGGTCGCTCGCCGAAGGCACGCTCGACGATGACGACGGCGACTATGCCTACCGCTGCTCCAAGGCGGCGTTGAACATGGCGACGGTCAAGCTTGCCCAGGATCTGGAGCGCGACGGGATCTCCGTCGTTTCGCTGCATCCGGGCTGGGTGCAGACGGACATGGGCGGCAGCGACGCCGTCGTTTCGGTGGTTCAAAGTGCGGCCGGGTTGAAGGCGATCATCGACAGCACAGGCTTGGTCGATAGCGGCAGTTTCCGCGCCTATGACGGGCGCCGGGTTTCGTGGTGACAGGACAGTGACTATGGCAGACAGAGATTTGAGAACCGAGCAGGAACTGGCGACGATCCGGGCCTGGCTCACCGAGACCTACGGCATCGAGGCGAGCCTGTCGCCGCTACCGGGCGAGCACGATCTCAACTATCGCGTCTCCGCCGCCGATGGCCAGGAGTACCTGCTGAAGCTGCACGCCGCCGGCGATGCGGACGAACTGGACATGCAGGTGGCTGTGCTCGAACACCTCGCGGCCAAGGCATCGGGCTTGCCGGTCTCGCGGGCGTTTCGTGATCGTTCAGGCGGTGTCGCCAGCCGGGTCGAACTTCGGGGTCCGCGCACCGCACGGCTTCTCTCCTGGCTGCCGGGCGATATCTGGGCGAAGGCGCCGCGGCGCGATACGGCAAGCGCCGAAAGTCTCGGGCGCCTGCTCGCCGGACTTGATCGCAGTCTCGAAGATTTTTCCCATGCCGGCGCCAAGCGGCTCTATGCCTGGGACATCGGCCGCGCCGACATGCACCGCAAGCATGTGGAACTGATCGACGGCGACGACAAGCGCGAAGCGGTCGATGCGATCCTCGACCGCTTTGCTGCGGCGGTGCTTCCGCGTCTGGCGTCGTGCCCGATGCAGGTCATTCACAACGACGCCAACGACTATAACGTGCTGCTCGACAAGGACGGAACCGTCAGCGGTCTGCTCGACTTCGGCGATATGGTCGAGACCTGGCGGGTGATCGAGATCGCCGTCGCTTCCGCCTATGCGCTGATCGGCACTGCCGATCCTGTCGGCACGATCGCAGCCCTTGCCGGTGCCTACCACCAGGTCAATCCGTTGAGCGAAACGGAAATCGAACTGGTCTTCGATCTGGTCGTGACCCGCTACGCCGTCAGCATGTGCATGGCGGCAAAGCAGATCCGCGACAATCCCGAAAATACCTATCTGCTCGTCAGCCAGGAGGACGTCTGGCGCGAACTCAATCGCCTGCAGGGCGAGAACCGCGCAATCGCCATCGCGCGCATCCGCGACGCCTGCGGTTTCGCACCGATCCCGCAGGCCGCCGCCGTCGTTCGCTGGCTCGAAAAGAACGCGCATGACTTCGCGCCGATCGTTCAGCCCTCGGTCGAAAAGCCGAAGGTGACGGTGTTCGATTTCTCAGCCTCGGGATCTGAAGCCGCGCAATGGGCAAACCTCGACGCGGCGGAAGCCGAAGCCCGTATCATGGCCCAGATCGGCAGCGAAGGCGCCGCCTTCGGCATCGGCCTTTACGGCGAGGATCGTGGCATCTATCAGGGTGACGCTTACGAGACGGCGATAGAGGGCGCGCGGCGCTCGGTCCATCTCGGCGTCGATATCTTCGCGCCGGCGGGCGAGCCGGTCTCGGCGCCCTTTGCCGGCAAGGTCGCCTTCATTCACGACGACGCGGTCGCCTACGGTTTCGGCCCGACCGTGCTTCTCGAGCACGAGATCGAAAACGGCGTTCGCTTCTGGACGCTTTACGGTCACCTGTCACGCGACAGCGTTGCCAAGCTCACCGATGGGCAGGCGATCGCCAAGGGCGAGGTTTTTGTCACCTTCGGTTCCGCTGCCGAAAACGGCAACTGGGCGCCGCATCTGCATTTCCAGGTCGTCACCGATCATCTCGGTCTTGGCGGACAGATGCATGGCGTCGGCGTTGGCGACCAATGGCAGGTCTGGCGCGAGGTGAGCCCGGATCCGAGCGTCGTGCTTGGCCTTTCGGTTCCGGTGTCGGTGATCGTGCCGCGCGACAAAGCGTTTCTGGTGCGTGAACGCCATCGCCGCATCGGCCGGTCGTTGAGCATCGCCTATAGCGCCACCCCCTTGAAGATCGTTGGCGGCGAAGGTGCGCATCTGATCGACGAGGACGGCACGCGCTGGCTCGACATGGTCAACAATGTCTGCCACGTCGGCCATTGCCACCCGCGCGTCGTCAAGGCCGCGCAGGCGCAGATGCAAATACTCAACACCAATTCGCGTTATCTGCACGATTCGCTGGTCGAGTATTCGCGCCGGCTCGCCGCCCAGTTCCCGGATCCGCTGAACGTCTGCTTCTTCGTCAATTCCGGCAGCGAGGCGAACGACCTCGCGATCCGGCTGGCGCGCGCCTATACCGGCAACCGCGATATCATCACCGTCGATCACGCCTATCACGGCCATCTGTCGAGCCTCATCGACGTCAGCCCCTACAAATTCGCCGGCAAGGGCGGGGAAGGCCAGGCGGCGCATGTGAAGGTCGCCGAGATGCCCGACCTCTACCGCGGGCGCTATCGCTACGGCGATGTCGATGCGGGCCGGAAGTATGCCGAGGACGTGCGAAGCCAGATCGAAGCCCTCGCCGCGGAGGGCCGTCGCCCGGCGCTGTTTTTCAGCGAGGGCATTCTCGGCACCGGCGGACAGCTGTCGCTGCCGGACGGGTACCTGCGCGAAGCCTATGCGCATGTGCGCGCCGCCGGAGGGCTCTGCCTTGCCGACGAGGTGCAGGTCGGCTTCGGCCGCGTCGGCAGCCACATGTGGGCGCACGAACTGCAGGGCGTTACGCCGGATATCGTCACCATGGGCAAGCCGATCGGCAACGGCCACCCCATGGCGGCCGTCGTCACCACGGAGGCAATCGCTGCGTCCTTTGCCAACGGCATGGAGTATTTCAACACCTTCGGCGGTAATCCGGTTTCCGCGGAAATCGGTCTCGCCGTGCTCGACGTTATCCGCGACGAGCGGCTGATGCACCATTGCCGCGTCGTCGGCGACAGGCTGATGGATGGCGCGCGGGTGCTTGCAGCAAAACATCCGATCATCGGCGATGTCCGCGGCCATGGCCTCTTCAACGGCATCGAGCTGGTGCGCAACCGCGAGACGCTGGAGCCCGCCGCATGCGAGCTCGATTTCGTCATCGCCGAGATGAAGCGCAAGCACCGCATTCTCTTGAGCAGCGAGGGGCCGCACCACAATGTGCTGAAGGTGAAGCCGCCGGCGCCCTTCAGCGTCGAGGATTGCGATCGCTTCCTCAATGCGCTCGACGAGACACTCGGACGTCTAAGCGTCTGAGATAAAACACCAAAAACGGCCGCCTTCGGGCGGCCGTTTTGCTATTGCCAGTGGCCCTCAACAGCAAAATCCGGCTGAAGTGATTTTCCGCTTTACAACAAAGTTAAACGTTTTTATCGTGCATATAAACGTTTAACTAGTCGCTGAACGCCGACCTTTGGTCACCGTTACAGCGCTCCGCCGGCAGGGAGGGCCCGTTGGCAGCGATCCGCATCGACAATTTGCGCAAAGGCTTCGGTTCGCTTGAAGTCTTGAAGGGTATCAACCTCGATATCGCCGATGGCGAGTTCGTCTGCTTTCTCGGTCCGTCCGGCTGTGGCAAGAGCACGCTGCTGCGCTCGATCGCCGGTCTTGAGGAGTTGGATGGCGGTTCGATCCGTCTTGGCGACCGCGACATCACCGATGTCGCCTCGGCCAAGCGCGACATTGCCATGGTCTTCCAGAACTACGCGCTTTATCCGCACATGAACGTGCGAAAGAACCTCTCCTTCGGTCTGGCGCTGAACGGCATGAAGCGCGACGAGATCGATCGGCGTGTCGACAACGCCGCCGACATCTTGCGCATCAAGGAGCTGCTGGCCCGCAAGCCGCGCCAGCTCTCGGGCGGCCAGCGCCAGCGCGTGGCGATCGGCCGCGCCATCGTGCGCGAGCCGAAACTCTTCCTGCTCGACGAGCCGCTGTCGAACCTCGATGCGGGCTTGCGCGTCACCATGCGCGTCGAGTTGGCCGCGCTGCACGAGCGGCTCGGCGTGACGATGATCTATGTCACCCACGACCAGGTCGAGGCGATGACGCTGTCTGATCGGGTTGTCGTGCTCGACAAGGGCAAGGTCAGCCAGTTCGGCACACCGCTCGAACTGTTCTACCAGCCGGCAAACCTGTTCGTCGCCGGCTTCATCGGTTCGCCGCGGATGAATTTCGTCAAGACCGAAGTGACCGGGCAGGTCGATGCATCGGTGACGCTCAACGGCGGCGGTCTTGCCCATCCGCTCACGCTCGAAATGCTCTCGGCCACACCGATCGCAAAGCCCAAGGCGGTGACGCTCGGCATTCGTCCGGACAAGATCGAGCTGGTTTCGGCCGAAGAGGGTCATCTTGTGGGCGACGTCCGCCTGGTCGAACGCCTCGGTACCGAAAGCCACGTCCATATCAGCCTTCAGAACGGCGGCGACATGACCGCGGTCGTGCGCGGCACGCATCCGGTTTCTGCCCGCGAGCGCGTGCATCTGCGTCTGCCGGCCGAGCATTGCCATCTGTTCGACGGCGAGGGCCAGGCGGTTGCGCGGCGTCTCGACGTAGAGACGCAGGCGCTCATCAATCAGGAAAAGGCAAAGCGGGTCGCGTAACCCGAAGGAGGAGGAGAAGCATGCTCAACAGGAAGTCGATCATCGGCTCGCTGATGGTTCTGGCAATGGCCGGAACCGCGACGGCCCGCGCGGAAGAGACCTTGCGTTTTGCGACCTGGGACACGGACGAAAGCCTGGCGATCCAGCAGGAAATCGCCAAGAAATTCGAGGAAAAGCACCCGGGCGTGAAGGTCCAGGTGGAGCCCTATGCCGATGGCTACGATCAGAAGCTGATCGCCGCCTTTGGCGCCGGCAACCCGCCTGATGTCATGTATATGTGGAATTTCCCGCAGTACTACACCTCGCTGAAGCCGCTCGACGATCTGATCGCCAAGGACGCAGCCGAGATCAAGCCGGACGATTTCCCGAAGGGCCTGATGAACACGGTTCGTGTCGAGGGCAAGACCTACGGCATGCCGTCGGGCTTCACCACGCAAGTTGTGTTCTACAACAAGGACATGTTCGCCAAGGCCGGCGTCGAGGAGCCGAAGGACGGCTGGACCTGGGACGACCTGCGCGCCAAGGCCGCCAAGTTCCGTGACGAGCCAAACAAGGTTTACGGCTTTGCCGTTGACGCCAAGCCCGACCCGTACGACTTCGAGCAGTTCCTCTGGTCGAACGGCACCAAATACATCTCCGACGACGGCAAAAAGATCGACGGCTACATGAACAGCGATGCGGCCGCTGAGGTGCTCGACATGTTCGGCGATATGGCCAAGAAGCAGGAAGCGATCACGCTCAACCTCGGCGACGACACGTCGGGCAGCACGCTCTTCAAGGGCGGCAAGATCGCCATGTTCCAGAGCGCCATGTGGTCGAAGTCCGGCATCGACGCCTCCGGCATCAAGTATGGCGTGGCGCCGCTGCCGAAGTTTGGCGAAAAGACCGCCCATTCCGCACTCGGCGTTTCGGCGATCTCGATCGCCAAGGATGCGGCCCATCCGGACCTCGCCTGGGAATTCGTCAAGTTCTTCTCGTCGCCCGAAGCCGTCGCCATGCGCATCAACGACCTGCCGGTGCGCACCAGCGTCGCGGAAGAAAAGGGCATGACCAAGGACCCGATCTACAAGCCGTTCTTCGATATCCTCGCGACCTCCAACACCGAGACCCACGCGTTCCTGAAGAACGCCAACTGGGGCAAGGTCCAGGACAATCTCGCCCGCGCCATCGAGGCGACGATGATCGACCAGGGCAATGCCAAGCAGCATCTCGACGAGGCGGTCGCCCGCTCGAAGCGACTGATCAAGTAAGAAAAGGGAGTACGGGGAGATGGATATGACCTATGCCGGTGCAGAGCCTCAGGTGGCAAGGCGCAAGCGCTCCGCCATCGCGCGCTATGCAGCGCCCTATCTGTTCATCTCCCCGTGGATCCTCGGGTTCCTGTTCTTCACGCTCGGCCCGCTCGTCTTTTCCTTGACGATGAGCTTCTACGACTGGCCTGTCGTCGGCGAGCGCACCTTCGTCGGGCTCGAGAACTACCGTTCCATGCTGTTCGAGGACCCGCAGTTCTGGGAGAGCCTCTGGATCACGGTGAAGTTTGCGGCGATCTACGTGCCGTTCAACATCGTCATGTCGTTCCTGCTGGCGCTGATGCTGCATCACATCACTTTTGCCAGCGGCTTCTTCCGCACCGCCTTTTACCTGCCGAGCGTCATTTCCGGCGTCGCACTGGTGACGATCTGGAGCTGGATCTACAGCCGGGAATACGGCCTTTTGAACTTCATGCTGTCCTTCATCGGCATCGACGGGCCAAACTGGCTCGGCGATCCGAACCTGGCGATCGTCGCGATCATCATCGCCAGCCTCTGGGGGCTTGGCGGCACCATGCTGATCCTTCTGACAGGCCTGAAAGCCATCCCGAAGGAACTCTATGAAGCGGCAACCGTTTCGGGCGTTCCCGGCTGGGCGCAGATGGTGTTCATCACCCTGCCGATGCTCGGGCCGATGCTGCTCTTCACCTTCATCACCTCGATCATCTCCGCCTTCCAGCAGTTGACGATCGCGCTGCTCCTGACCAAGGGCGGGCCGCTCGGCTCCACCTATTTCTTCGCCATGTACATCTACGACAACGCCTTCAAATACTTCGACATGGGTTATGCCGCCGCCGGCTCCTGGGTGATGTTCATCATCGTGCTGCTTCTCAGCCTCGGCGTCATGCGCTGGTCGGCCGCCTGGGTCTATTACGAAGGCGAAGTCCGCGAGAACGATGGAGAACGCAATGCGTAAGACGCTGCTCTATTCCGCGCTCATCCTGCTCTCGGCGCTGTTCATCGCGCCGTTCTACTGGACCTTCATGACGGCGATCAAAAGCTCGGCCGAACTCTACCAGTTCCCGCCGGTCTTCTGGCCCTCCGAATGGCACTGGGAGAATTTCGCCGCCGCCTGGAACAAGCAGCCCTTTGGCACCTACCTCACCAATTCGCTGATCGTGGTGGTGCTCTCGACGATCGGTCAGCTGATCTCCTCGTCGCTGGTTGCCTATGGCTTTGCCCGTTTCCGCTTCCCGGGCCGCGACCCGCTGTTCATCCTGTTGCTCGCGACGATGATGATCCCGTGGGACGTGAAGATGATCCCGCTCTACATGGAGTTCAACCTGCTCGGCTGGATCAACACGCTGAAGCCGCTGATCGTGCCGGCCTATTTCGCCGACGCCTTCTTCGTGTTCCTTTTGCGCCAGTACATCATGACCGTGCCCATGGAGATCGACGAAGCCGCGCGCATGGACGGCGCTAACGCCTTCGACATCTACTGGCGCATCCATCTGCCGCTGATGATGCCGGCGCTGGTGCTGGTCGGCACCTTCCACTTCATGAACGCCTGGAACGACTATCTCGGCCCATTGATCTTCCTCAACGACCAGTCGAAATACACGCTGACCCTCGGGCTTTCGATGTTCAAGGGCCTGCACGAGGTGGACGTGACCTCGATCGCCGCGATCACGGTGATCCTCTGCCTGCCGCCGCTCGCGCTCTTCTTCGTCGCCCAGCGCTACATCATGGATGGCGCGGTCGGCTCGTCGGTGAAGGGATAAGGGCATGCTGTTCGATATCGAGTATGTCCCCTTCAGCCGCAGGGGCCGGTTCCTGACGCTCTCGATGATGCGGGTGCCGGGCCGCGACGGCGAGCGGGCGCTTTATCTGCGCCACGTCGCCGGCGGTGATGAGCGGCCGTCGCTTGGTCGCCTCTGCCGCGTCGAATTTCTCGATGCGGCGG
>NZ_JTLA01000155.1:0-2676 GCF_000799055.1 Ensifer sp. ZNC0028 | reverse complement strand
CTGGGAAGAGGGGTTCGACTCCCCTAGGGCGTGCCACTGTGTTGAATTTCTCCCCTGACACTACAAGCATTATCAACGCCGCCAGCTTGGGCGCGCGACCGAACGATCCCGTTTCAAGCGCCCTGCCCGGTGTCCGAGAAAGCCTATCGTCGATTTCGCGGAAAAGGCTTAGTATGCAGCGTGCGCAGCAATTCTCAGCGCAAAACGAGCTTAATGGCGCCCATCGTCTAGCGGTCAGGACGCCGCCCTCTCACGGCGGCAACACGGGTTCGATTCCCGTTGGGCGTACCAGGCTTCGGCAAATTTCGCCGCATGGCGGCGAACGCGTGGACGGCTACGCTTGCGCCTCCAAACACTTCACTCCCCGACAGCGATGCTGGTGTGCCGCCGGGCGGCCCCCTCGTATCATTTGACCGGAAGCAACGGATTTGTAAGGTCCTGCAGCGTCCTGACCACCCCGAATCCGTCACAATTCGGCGACCCGCACCAACAAAAGTTCGAAACAGGGGAATCTATTTTGTTACGCGTCATTGCTGCGGGGCTCGCCGCAATCACTATTTCGTCCTATCCCAGATCGCCTGCGGCCGCTCCTTCCAACGCCGCTTCTGTCGAGCGACCGCTGATGCCTGCAGACCTGGTACCGAGTCCGGTATTCAAGCTGGGGATGTCAATCGACGAGCTGGAAGCTTTGCTTGCGCGGGATTTCAAAGGCTGGGAACGTTCCGATACGACGCGAAGCCTGAACAATCGCAAAGATCCGAAGCTCCCCGCTTATGCCAAAGCCCCCTATCTGCAGCGAATACACATTACCCAATTCGACCAGCAACAAGGTCTTCGTCGAACCTACTCGCTCACACTGAATTCGCCACTCAGCGGCAGCCATCTCTACTCCGTGGTTTACAATGTCGAAGCCTTGCAGCCGTTCGATAATCTCGGATCTTTGAGCGCTGTGGCTCAATATCTGAGCGTCACTTGGGGCAGCGCTCATCGTGAATCACACAAGGGAGAGTTCGCACTCCTCAGCTATCTCTTCGATCGACAAGGGGAACTTGTTCGTGATGGCGGTGCAAGTTGCGCTCCCTTGTATCCGGCTCTTGTCAGGCTGGACGAAAAGACGCCCGACGAGGTCGAAAAAGTTATCGCAATGATCGACGCAACGAACTGTGGCGGCAACAAGAGCGTACATTTTCGCCTGCAAGCCGATGGCGACACGATCGTCGAAACGACGTTCTTCAACACCATCCTCTCTGTGAATCCTCGAGATGTTTTGAAGCGTGTGCGATACGGTCAGCCGTAAGACGGCCCAGAGAAATATCTGTCAGCACTCTTCGCGACAGGTGCTACAGCGCCTTCGCCGCGTCCGTGACGCGCAGCTGTACCCGTCGCTGGCCCTGCCACAGATCGGCTGACACCGATCCCGCGACGTGAATAGACGTTCCGCGGCTCGACAGCAGGAAGTCGCCGAGCGGCGTTTCGGTCGCCCGGAACGCAATCCCATCGAGGCGGCTGCCGTCCTGGCCTTCGAGCGTCACCTTGACGTGGTTGGCGCCCACCTGCCGACTGTCGCGCAGGCGATGCTGCGGAAAGGCAAAGACGGGCTGCGGGTGGGCTGAGCCATAGGGGCCGGCCTGCTCCAGGAGATCGATGAGCTCCAGAGTCGCTCCGGATGCTGCAAGCGCGCCGTCGACCTTCAGCGTCTGGATGGCGACAAGCTCACGCACGGCGGCTTCCGCGCGCTCCTCGAAGAACTGCCGGAGCTTTCCGAGTTTCGCGCGCTCGACGGTGAGGCCGGCCGCCATGGCATGGCCGCCGCCCTTTACCAGCAGGCCGCCGTCGACGGCCGCGCGGACCATCTTGCCCATGTCGAAGCCATTGATCGAGCGGCCGGATCCGGTGCCGCGGCCGTTCGGGTCAAAGGCGATAGCGAAGGTCGGGCGGCGGAATTTCTCCTTGATGCGGGCGGCCAGCAACCCGACGATCCCCGGATGCCAGTTTTCGCGTGCCGTGACGATCACCGAGGCGCCCTCGCCCGTGCCGTATTCGGCCAGAACCTCAGCCTCCGCCTCGGCCAGCATGACGGCTTCCATCGCCTGCCGCTCGCGGTTGAGTTCATCGAGCTGGGCTGCGATCTTCTCCGCCTCGGCAGCGTCTTCCATCGCCAGCAGCCGGCTGCCGAGTGCCGCATCGCCAATGCGTCCGCCGGCATTGATTCTCGGGCCGACGAGAAAGCCCAGATGATAAGGCGTGACCGGACCACCGATCGCCGCTTTCCGCAGCAGCGCCGAAAGCCCGACATTGCCCATATGGCGCGCTGCGATCAGTCCCTTGACCACATAGGCGCGGTTCAATCCCTTGAGCGGCACGACGTCACAGACGGTTGCCAGTGCCACCAGATCGAGCTGTGCCAGCAGGTCGAACGAAGCAACGCGGCTGTCGCCGGCATTGCGCAAGACACGCAAGGTATTGACGAGAACCAGATAGACGACGCCGGCGGCACAAAGGTGCCCCTGCCCCGAGAGATCGTCCTCGCGGTTGGGATTGACCAGCGCATGGCAGGGCGGCAGCGATGCGCCGACCTGATGGTGGTCGATGACCACGACATCGACGCCGCGTTTCTCGGCAACGGCAAGCGACTCATGGCTTGTCGAGCCGCAGTCGACGGTGACGATGAGATCG
>NZ_JTLA01000154.1:0-1458 GCF_000799055.1 Ensifer sp. ZNC0028 | reverse complement strand
CGCTGACGCCGGCCACGGCCGACGCGCCGCCGGCGGCCCGCACCCGCGAGGCGGGGGGCATTCTGCTCGCCAAGACCACCATGCCGGACTACGGCATGCTCTCCTCCGGCCTTTCCAGCTTCCACAAGCTTGCCCGCAACCCGTGGGACCTCTCGGCCAATCCGGGCGGGTCGAGCGCCGGCGCGGGTGCGGCCGCCGCGGCCGGTTATGGGCCTTTGCACATCGGCACGGATATCGGCGGCTCGGTCCGCCTGCCCGCCGGCTGGTGCGGCATCGTTGGGCTGAAGCCTTCGGCCGGCCGCGTGCCGATCAACCCGCCCTTCATCGGCCGCGTCGCCGGCCCGATGACCCGGACGGTCGCCGATACGGCGCTTTACATGTCGGTACTGTCGCAGCCGGACGCCCGGGACACGATGTCCCTGCCCTATGCCGATATTCCCTGGCTCGATCTCGACCGTGACCTGAAGGGCCTGAAGATCGGCCTCTGGCTCGACGCCGGCTTCGGCCAGTCGGTCACGGTGGAAACGGAGCAGGCGGTCAAGAAGGCGGCCGAGCTCTTTGCCGACGCCGGCGCGACCATCGAGCCGATCGGCCCGTTCCTGACGCGCGAGATGATCGACGGTCTCGACCGCTTCTGGCGGGCACGCGGCTGGGAAGACGTTTCGCGCCTTTCGCCGGAAAAGCAGGCGCAGATCCTGCCCTACATCTTCGACTGGATCAAAACGGCCGAGGACTTTAACGGCCGTGAGGTCTATACCGGCTTCGCCCAGATCGAGGCGATGCGCAACGCGCTGCATGCAGCACTTTCCGGCTATGACTTCATCCTGTCGCCGACCGCGCCGACCGCATCTTACCCGGCCGAATGGGCCTCGCCGGTCAACGACCCGCAGAAGCCGTTCGAGCACATCGCCTTCACCGTCGCCGTCAACATGGGCGGCCAGCCGGCAATCTCGCTCAACTGCGGCTATACCGCAGGCGGCCTGCCGATCGGCCTGCAGATCATCGGCCAGCAGTTCGACGATATCGGCGTGCTTCGCCTCGCGCGCGCCTTCGAGACCATGCGTCCGGAGCAGCGCCCATGGCCGAAGGTCGCATGATGAGCGACACGATGCGCTACACCATCGAGAGCGGCGATCTCGAGAACATCGTCTCCCGCCTGCTCGACATCGTTCGCCGACTCGGCGTCAGCGTTTCGAAACTCGCGATCGAGGTGGACGGCGGCAAGGCCAGCCTCGAAATCGCCGTGTCTTCGGCCTCGCAAGCAGTCGCCAATACACTGCGTGAGCGCATCGGACAGATCGAAGGCGCGAAGGCAGCAGCCTAGCCCGCATCATTATCAACGCGGCCGTGCCGCTTTACACAGACTGAAAACCACAGGAGTGCCGACAATGGCCCGCAAACTTTTCATCCTTCCCGGCGACGGCATCGGCCCGGAAGCCATGGCGGAAGTCCGCAAAA